>CAYWSI010000181.1:0-3808 GCA_964460585.1 uncultured Algimonas sp. | reverse complement strand
TAAATTTTGCAGGTTTCGCGCGGGCCTGCGGTGGACATGGCGTGCGGGTCACAAAAACAAAAGATCTAAATAAAGCCATTAAAGAGGCTTTAGCTTATGATGGCCCGTCATTGGTCGAGATCATTTCTGATCCTGACCAAATTTAAGACAAGAAAAAGTGTAACTATGAAACCCGTTCGTGTCGCCCTTTGGGACGATCTTGAAGACCGAAAGCCCGCTGGGGCTTTGGTGGCCAATGTCGATCTCGTCATAATTCGCTATGAAGACAAAGTCTCAGTTCTCTATGGGCGGTGCCTTCATAGAGGAGCCTTGCTAGAAGACGGCCATGTGGACGGGGATAACCTGATTTGCGGGGTCCATAATTGGGACTTTCGTATTGATACAGGCGTGAGCGAATATGATAATAGTGAAGCGCTCAATAAATTCACATCTTGGATTGAAAACGGCGAAGTCTTTGTCGATGAAGAAGAAGTTGCCGCCTGGCATGTTGGCAATCCGCAGCCTTACAATCGTGAGCAATATTTAGGGCAATATGCCGACCCCTCACATGGTCAATCTCCAGAGCCATATACGGGCCTCATCCAATCCTATGCGCGCGACGGCCTGTCCAAAACGGGTCATCACGGCGTCAGTGATGCGATGGGCGTTCCGCTGGCGGAGCTTCCGCGCTGGGAAGATATTCAATTTATTACGGCGCAACTTCATAAGCCGCCGCTTTTAGATGATGACCCTGTGAATACAAAGACAATCATTGGACCACGGGCTAAAAAACCCCTTGAATTAGATATTCCAATCTTTGTGTCTGATATGAGTTTTGGGGCTTTGTCGGCCTCTGCTAAAGTCGCATTGGCCTTAGGGGCTGAGAATGCAGGGACAGGCATTTGTTCTGGCGAAGGCGGTATGCTTCCAGAAGAACAAGAAGCTAATAGCCGCTATTTTTATGAGCTCGCTTCGGCGCGTTTTGGCTTTTCCATGGATAAGCTTTCCAAGGTACAAGCTTTTCATTTCAAAGGCGGGCAAGGGGCAAAGACAGGCACAGGCGGGCATTTACCGGGCGAAAAGGTCAAAGGCAAAATCGCGAAAGTCCGCGGACTGCCTGAAGGTAAATCCGCTATTTCTCCAGCCCGTTTCCCAGAGTGGACAACCACTGCACAAATTAAAGAGTTTGCTGATGAAGTCCGCGACTATACGGGCGGTATTCCGATTGGGTATAAACTCTCAGCGCAGCATATTGAAAAAGACATTGATGCCGCCTTAGAGGTTGGTGTGGATTATATCATTCTCGATGGTCGCGGCGGCGGAACAGGCGCAGCGCCAATTATTTTCCGAGATAATATTTCGGTACCGACCATTCCTGCCCTCGCGCGGGCGCGTCATCATCTAGACAAAACCGGGAATGGAGACGTCACCCTTGTGATAACGGGCGGGCTTCGGACGCCGGCAGATTTTGCCAAGGCTTTAGCTTTGGGTGCCGACGCCATCGCCGTTTCTAACTCAGCGCTACAAGCTATTGGCTGTCTTGGCATGCGGGCCTGTCATACAAATAATTGTCCCGTCGGTATCGCGACGCAGAAAGAACATCTTGTCGCGCGTCTCATCGCAGAAAAATCCGCAGAACAGCTCACGCGCTTCTTTGACACCTCTGTATCTTTGATGAAAATCTTAGCACGGGCCTGTGGTCATGATGATTTCACAAAGTTTAATCCGGACGACCTTGTCACATGGAAGCGGGATATGGCTGATTTGTCTGGCGTGAATTTTGGCGGGGTTGGAGTTAAGTAATGCTGCAAATCGCGCAATATATCTCTTACGGTTTGGGGCTTTACGCTCTGATTGGTTTGTTGTTTGGCCTCTATTTTATTACGCGGGGTCTACGCAATGAGTCCATTGCTGGAAAAGGGATAAGACTCCGTCTTATGATATTGCCTGGCGCCTTACTGCTCTGGCCTTTTTTGCTAAAGGCTAAACGATGAAACGCGCGCACCGAAAAGCCCATAATGTTATTTGGCTCCTCCTACCTTTCGCCTTTGCCGCCATTTTATGGACCGCGACCCATATTCATGGGAGTGCATTATGAGCCATGAATTTGTACCCGTTCAGTGGAACCGACAGAAATGGATTTATGACGGCGTTCTGCTGGCCGCTATTTTTATATTCCTTGCGAGCTTTATTATATTTGGCTCGCGCGCGCCTGCGGCAGATGTATCTATCCTCATGATCCGTGCATTCGGAACCTGCGCCATTGTTTTATTACATATCATTCTAACGATTGGGCCGTTGGCGCGCCTGTCGGACCGCTTCAAACCGCTCTTATATAATCGCCGCCATTTTGGGGTTATCACCGCACTCATTGCCTTGGTTCACGCTGGTTTTGCCTTGATGTGGTATCATGGATTTGGCGTTGTCAATCCGATTGCCTCTGCGCTTGGCGGATATGGCAATTACGGCGTTGCCGTTGATTTCCCTTTTGAGAGTCTTGGTTTTATTGCGCTGATTATTTTACTCATTATGGCCGCGACGAGCCATGATTTTTGGTTGTCACGATTAAGCCCGCCTGTTTGGAAGGGCCTGCATATGAGCGTCTATTTGGCTTACGCGGCTTTGCTTGGACATGTCGCGCTGGGCACCGCGCAATTTGATAAGGGCTCTGGCCTCCTCATTGCGCTTGCGATTGGCGCCGTTTGGCTCTCTGTTCTGCATATCGCCGCCATGATAAAAGGGCGCCGTTTAGACGTAAGTTCCAGTCAAAATGCGGATTGGATTAATGTCGGTAACCCAATGTCTATTCCGCTGAATAAGGCTGTGACGGTCACGCCAGACGCAGGTGAACGCATTGCGATTTTTAGACAAGACAAAGGTATCTCAGCCATCGTCGCGATTTGCTCTCATCAGAACGGTCCGCTTGGCGAAGGTTGCATCAAGGACGGATTAATTACGTGCCCATGGCATGGCTTTCAATTTGATCCAGAAACAGGGGCAGCGCCTGCGCCTTTTGAAGACCGCATCCAAACGCACGAAGTCAAAATCGAAAATGGAGAGGTCTGGGTCAGAGCGACTCCAGATGTGTTAGGCACCTTCCGCGCAGCTGTTCAGGTGACGTCATGAGCCAAGACAATAATTCTGAAAATGAGTTCTATGTCGGTTATGGCGAGATGCCAAAAAAAGACCGACGGTTTCTATTAAAAGCCGTCCCAGCTGGATTACTTGGCCTTGCGGGGGCAGGGGTTTATATCGGAACACGCGCGGGCTCAGCAGGCGGCGGGCGCTGGGAAACAGCCACGCCTGTCACCCTAAGAGGGCGTATTGGCTTTCATCCTTATCCGACCCTTTGGGTCGACGGGACAGGCCATGTGATTGCCGGTATTGGCAAGAAAGGTGCAGATAGTTTTTGCAAAAAATTTGACGGCCAAAATGTTGAACTCACGGGCGTTAAAATTGTCCGCAATGGATGTTTTATGCTCGGTGTTGCGGAAGGGGATATAAAGCCCATTCAGCAAGATATGCCCGCCATTCCGCAAGCAAGCTTCGTTCAAGACGTGTCTATATTTGGCGAAGTCTTAGACGCGCAGTGCTTTATGGGCATTATGAACCCAGGGTATGGCCGAACACACCGCGGCTGCGCTACGCTCTGTATCAGAGGTGGCCAACCTGTTTTCTTCTCCGTAGGTGTTCGTAAACATGATCAGGCCTTAGGCTCGCAAACCTGCGGCGGGAATGGCTATCTGCTTGCGAATGCGGCGGGCGAGAAAATCAATGCTGAAATATTAAATCAAGTCGCCGTTCCTGTGACGATTGATGCTAAGTTAGA
>CAYWSI010000180.1:0-3811 GCA_964460585.1 uncultured Algimonas sp. | reverse complement strand
TTGTCCAAATTGCCGGGACTTGGCCCTCGCTCTGCGCGAAGAGCAGCTTTGGCCTTATTGAAAAAACCTGACGCGCTGATGAGGCCATTGGCGCAGGCTATGGCGCAGGCCGGGGAACGTATCTCGACCTGTCAAATTTGCGGCAATGTCGACTCCTCTAATCCTTGCTATATTTGCGCGAGCCCAAACCGGGACCGAACAACAATTTGCGTGGTTCAAGATGTGTCTGATTTGTGGGCGATGGAGCGCGCGGGCGCGTTTCGCGGCTATTACCATGTGCTCGGCGGGACGCTCTCTGCGCTAGACGGCGTGCGGCCCGAAGACCTGAACATCGCTAGTTTGATTAGGCGCGTCTCAGAAGGGAATATCGCCGAGGTTATTCTCGCCATGAACGCCACAGTCGATGGGCAAACAACGGCGCATTATATCACGGATCATTTAGAGCCTACGGGCGTAAAAATTTCACGCCTCGCGCACGGTGTCCCTGTTGGAGGTGAGCTGGATTATTTAGATGATGGGACCATCACAGCCGCGATGAAAAGTCGCCGACCCTTTTAAAGAAGCCCTTTTAACTGAGCCATGATAACAAAGTTCTTCGCACAGTTTCAATTCACCCCAGCGGCACTGGCGTTGATTGGAATGAACCTGATTCCCTTGGTGGGTGTCTTTTGGTTTGGTTGGGATGCGGGGACGATTGTTTTTCTCTATTGGTTAGAAAATGTGATTATTGGGCTATTGAATATCCCCAAAATTCTGTCCTGCCGTGGGGGCCCTGCAGGTCGTCCGAATAGCCGAGAAAGCCTTGGCGGATTAATATTTCTCGCAGGCTTTTTCTCGCTGCATTACGGCTTGTTTTGTTTCGGCCATTATATGTTTTTATCCTCGACCTATGAGACCTTGCCTGACTGGGGAAATATTATACCCGCTTTGTCGGGTTCCGTTTTAATCTGGTCTTTACTTGGGCTGGCCTTCAGCCACGGGATTTCCATGTTTGTGAATTTCTACGGCAAGGGTGAATATAAAACACGGACGCCAAATAAGCAGATGTTCATGCCTTATACGCGCATCCTTATTTTGCATGTCGTTATTGTGTTTAGCAGTCTTCTGGCTGTCGCATTGGGAGAAGGCTTGGCCACATTGGTCATGCTGATTGCGGTGAAAATTGGATTTGACCTAGCAGCGCATCTCGTGGAGCATTCCGAAAAAGAAAGCTTTATCGCGCCCTCCGTGAATTAGCCTAAATCTCCTCGAGAATACTTCGTCCCTTCGCACGGTGGCCGCAGGTCCAGCGCCATTTTTCATGCAAGCGCATTTTACCACCGGGCAATATTTCGGGTGTTGTCGTGCAATATCCCGTCATAAGCTCGCCGTCGCGGTCCACATGTTGATAGCGCATATCTAAGGTGCCGGTTTCATCGACTTGCCCGATGATTTGGCCGAACCGAATATTCCCGCCTGAATAGGTCGCGGTGACCATATTTCCGCTTTGCTCATATTTAAATATGGTGTCGGTGCTTGCTTGGGATGAGTCTGACGTTTGAACAGGTCTAAAGAGGCGGCCTCCATAATACATTAGCTGTCTCCATCAGAGACAAGTTTTAATGTAGGTAAGTCGTCTTCAATCGCGTCGCTTTCAAAATCCACAGTTCCGATTTTCTTCGCGCGGGAGCTAATCTTACGAGAGGAGATTTGAATGTCCGACATATCTTTATCGGCCATACGGAAGTGTTTTTGCAGGCGGGCCACGCGCTCATCCAGACGGGCGACATCTTCCGCCATAACGGAGACTTCGCGTTTTATCAGCGCTGCATTTTTTTGAATTTCTGCGTCATTCATGACGGCCTGCATGGTGTGGAGCGTCGCCATAAAGGTCGTCGGCGAGACGATAATCACGCGCTGAGAAAAGGCCTTATCGACCACGGCATCGAAGCTATTATGAAGCTCTGCAAAAATGGCGTCAGACGGCAGAAACATAAGCGCGAGTTCATAGGTTTCGCCTTCGACTAAATATTTCCGCGAAATATCTTTCACATGTTTCATCATATCATTACGGAAATCACGTTTTGCGCCTTCGGCTTCATAGGAACCGTCAGCTTCAATCATACGCCGCCAGCTCTCCATCGGGAATTTACTATCCACCGCGACATCGCCGTGGGATTCTGGCATATGAATGAGTGCGTCCACGCGAGTATTATTTGAGAGCGTATGTTGAAAGGTGAAGGCGCGCGAGGGCAGGAAGGCGCGTATTAAATCCTGCATTTGCTTCTCACCAAAGGCGCCGCGCGCTTGCTTATTTGACAGCACGGACTGCAAGCCAGAGACTTCCCCTGCGAGCGCTTTGATATTATTTTGCGCTTGGTCAATCAGGCCTAAGCGCTCATGCAGCTTGGAGAGATTTTCGCTATTGCGGGTCTGGACATGTTCTAAGGATTTTCCGACGCGGTCTGTTACCCCTGCCAATCGGGTATCTAAGACAGAGGCAAAATTGGCGTCGCGTCTTTCGCTATCTTCGGCAAATTGCGCGAGGCGGCCTTGCAGGCGGGATTGCTCGCCGCGCATTTCGCTCAGGTGATTTTGCAGCTCCTGTGCCTCAGCCGACCGCCCGCGGCGCATGATCCAAGCCGTTATTAACACGGCGATCAGAACCAAGAGCGCAGCCAAAAGCAGTTCTGTCAGAGTGATTGACGCACCCGAAAATTCGACAAGAGGTTCCATCTTTGTTCTCCTTGAGGGAGAGGTGTGCCATGTTTTTTACCCGTTGGGAAGAGGGTCTCTTTCAGTTAAATCTTCGATGTCGCGTCGAGGAGCAAAGACGTCATAAGCCAACCCATATTTTTCCAATGTTGAAATGATCATCCAAGCCGGGTCAAATTCGCCAGCTTCAAGGCCGATTTGCGCGCTTTCCGGGAAAGCATGATGATTATTATGCCAACATTCGCCGTGGGTGAGCAGCCCGCCAATCCAACCTTGGAGTTTCAGATTAGAGGCTTGAACACCTGCGCTTTTCACGTCCCATCGTCCCGGTCCGGGGTTATGGCAAAAATAGGTGACGGTCCAATGGCCAATCGTGCTTATGGCAACCCGTATGCAAATACCCCAAATAACAAAAGGCAACCCACCTAAGAGGTAAAGCCCGCCTGCCAAAGCGATTTGATGGACCCGCCAATAATTATCTAAATGTTGTAAAAAGCGGTCCTCCGAAATTTCGGGTTCAATCTTGATGTGCGGCGGGTGGTCAAATTCAAATCGGTAGAAAAGCTGCCAAGTTATATCGCGCCAAAATCCTTTCTCATGCGAAAAATACGGATGGCAGTTCGGTGCGCGCTGTGCCCAA
Source organism: uncultured Algimonas sp. (assembly GCA_964460585.1). Classification (GTDB taxonomy): domain Bacteria; phylum Pseudomonadota; class Alphaproteobacteria; order Caulobacterales; family Maricaulaceae; genus Litorimonas. The sequence goes on along the minus strand of CAYWSI010000180.1, from coordinate 477 downwards.
TCTCGCGTATCGTGAATTTTAATAACCGCTGATGGGCCGCCTATGCCAACCAATGTGCCAAGATATAAGAGGCTATATCGCACCCATATAACGGCTTTAAAACTACGATGGATCATCATGCGGTGCATGCCAACAGAATGCCCGAGCAGAAGGGTGACATAGGTTAAGCCTAATCCAAGGCTTATGGCGGCCAGATTTGTGAAAAAGGGCGCTAGGCAAAGGCCCAGTAAAATCAGACCGCCAGTCCATAATGTTTTAGACATATCTAGCACGGCTCGCCCCATTTCGGGGCAGGCTTTGCCAGCTTCAATACGGTGGACAGGGGCCATCATGGGGCTGATGTTTTCCCAATAATATGGGTCAATAAATAATCCGCGCTTTCGCCTATGGCGCGTCTTTGCATCGGGCCAAAATACCACGCAGGGTCTAAGGTGCGGCGATAGCGAATAGTTAGGCTCACCTGTGTTGTGCCATCCG
>CAYWSI010000179.1:0-3857 GCA_964460585.1 uncultured Algimonas sp. | reverse complement strand
TACCTTCTTTGACGGTGATACGCTGACGAACCGACATGCCTGTGGCTTTTTCTTCCTTGCCATAATCGAGCTGCCCAGGCTCAATGCCGCGTTTAGAGAGGTTGCCCCGCAAGATTTCCTGAACCTGTTTCAGCTTCAACTCGTCATCGGCATGAATGGTAAGGCCCCCATCTTTGACTTCGACAGAGGAGCTTGAGCCTTTGAAATCATAGCGCGTTGAAATTTCGCGCATCACATTTTGGACGGCATTTTCAACTTCGGCCAAATTAACTTCCGAAACGACATCAAATGAAGGCATGACGAACTCCTAAGTAAAATTACTTAGGCTCTATGGCTGTCGATTTTCCGTCTTTCAAGGTCTGCGCCACAAGCGTCCCCAAGATTGAGCTATAATCATCCGTCCAGACCTTCACATGGCGGCTCGGCGTCCAATTGGAATATCTCTCCTCACCCGCTGTGACGCTTTGCATAACGTCTTCTGGACCCATTAAAATGCCCGTCGCTCTCGACCCATATTCTGCATAGGGATTGTCAGGAAACGCATCAATCTCGATATAGCGAGCCGTCAATCCCGCATCCTCTGCGAGGCGCGCGACGACGGATGTTACGTCCAACATCTTATTGGAGGTATGGAAAAATACTAAACCCTCAGCCGTCATACGGGACCGATAGAGCGCCAAAGCTTCACGCGTCACAAGATGAGCCGGAATGGAGTTTGAACTGAAAGCATCAATCACAATCATATCCAGAGATTGCTCAGGCACATCTTTCAGCTTTTGGCGCGCATCTCCAATACGAATATCCGCTTGAGGTGCGCAGCGGTCAATATAGCTAAAATATTTCGTATTTCTGGCGAGCTCAACAACCGCCGGATCAATTTCAAAATATATCCACTTATCACCAGGTTGTTCATAACAGACCATAGCGCCCGCCCCCAAACCGACAACAGCAACATCAACATTTCCACCCAATGTCTCTCGCAGGCGTTCTATAGACACATGGATAGACCCGCCTTCGAGATAATAAGAGGTCGGCACAGTTTGAAGCTCAGGCGCACGAAGTTGATAATTATGGAAGGTATCTCCATGCACAAATTTATAAATTTTACCATGAGCACTTTCGTCTTCGCGAACCGCAAGCAGCGAATAAAAGGAGCGATCTTTGTAAAGGTTTTCAGATCCGAATAGATCAAATATGATTGCGACAAGAGCCAGGCTGGCGAAAATTCCGATTTTCAGTATTTTATTAAAATCAAACCGCATGCAGGAAATTGCAATGATCGCGGCCGAGATGAACATCACGAGAGAAAAATCAGACCCGTAAGTTAATTGAAACGCGGCATTTATAGCCGCAGCTATGACGCCAATGAAGAATAAATTCCAAGGCTTGTCTCCCGCCTTGGGCATCTCAATCCCTGTCGGTCTTAAGAACAGCACAAGCGCCAGAACCAGAAGAAACTCATATACGGCGTTAAATATAACAGGTGCGATAAGTGCGTTGAATATACCGCCCAACACACCGCCAACAGACATCAAAATGTAAAACTCTGTCAAACCTGATGCAGCGGGCCGTTTCTCAACCAATATCGCGTGGCAATATAAGGAGATTAGAAAATAGACAGTCAGTAAAAGCGGTATCTTCAAAATGGGCGGAGGCGACGTATTGATCTCATAGCCCGCAAACCCAATCGGATAATTTGGGGCTATCAAGAGGAATCCAGCAATAACAACCCACGGGAAGAGTTTCGACAATCCTTGCGCGGTGGCCATAGGTTTACGCGCAAAAACGATGACAAAAGTAAGCAAATATAACGCCAGAGGCATGATCCAAAGAAAGGGTGTCGAAGCGATATTATTCGTCATAAAAGACGTCACGCCTAGCATAAGACTCGACGGAACAAAGGCCAAGAAAATCCAAAAGGCTTTTTGCTTCCATCCCGCAAGCGTCTCCGATTGAACCGCTTCAATATTCTCCGATACAGGCGCCAATCGGCGCATCAAGACGAATGCCGTGAGACACAACATAACCAAAAGCGATGCATAGCCTATCATCCAGCTAAAAGTCTGCCCGCCGAGGCGCGTGTTCGGCTCAATAATGAACGGGTAAGCACATAAAATTATAAGGCTCGCCGCATTGCTCGCCGAATACAGAAAATAAGGATCATCTGCATCACGGTGGTCGGTTAGGCTAAACCATCTCTGCAATAAGGGTGCATTTGCGGATAACGCAAAGAACGGCAAACCAACGGTCATTCCGAAAAGCCCCAAGAGCCAAAATGTCGGCATTCCGCTTTCAGGCAAAATGATATCCGACGGAACAGCGAGAGGGAGAAAGATAAATCCTGCCGCCGTCACGCAGGCATGAACCGCGATTTGCGCCTTAACGGGCAAATGTTTTGAAACTAAATGCGCATAAATATAACCGCCTAGTAACATGGCTTGGAAAAATACCATGGCCGTATTCCAGACATTTGAAGCTCCGCCTAATAAAGGCAAAATGAGCTTCGTGAACATCGGTTGGACGGAAAATAAAAGTGTGGCGGACAAGTAAATTGTCACCATAAAGATAACAGCCAAACCGATTGAACGCCGAGTCTGTTGACTGGAAATCAGATGTTGCTCGGCCTTATTATTTTTCATTTTATCCCCCGCAACCATTGCGAGGGATTCGGTTAGCTCACGAGGCTAAAAATCTGGTTAAGCTATACTTTTTGATTTGTGTAAGCGCGCAGCTCTTTTCGCGCGACTTGCATGCGGTGAACCGCATCTGGACCATCCGCAAAACGCAGCGTCCGCATGCTCGCATACATACCGGCAAGCGGTGTATCTTGGCTAACACCTGTTCCGCCGTGCATTTGCATGGCTTCATCTATGACCTTGAGTGCGACATTTGGTGCTGCCACTTTGATTTGCGAAATCCATGGAGCAGCTGCGCGTGGATCGCCTTGATCCATCATCCACGCGGCTTTCAAACAAAGTAAGCGGGTCTGTTCGATTTGGATACGGCAATCAGCAATAATGTCATAATTGGCACCCAATTTCGACAAAGGACGACCGAAGGCTGTACGTGATACAGCCCGGCGACACATGAGATCTAAGGCCCGTTCAGATTGCCCAATGGCGCGCATACAATGGTGAATACGCCCTGGCCCTAGGCGGCCTTGGCTCACTTCAAATCCGCGGCCCTCACCGATCAAAAGCGCATCAGCTGGCACGCGCACATTTTCAAAGCGAAGATGTAAATGGCCATGAGGCGCATCATCATTTCCGAAAACCTGCATTGCGCGCAGCTTGGTAATGCCGGGCGTATCGGCAGGAACGACAAACATAGAATGTTGCTGATGACGACCAAGCTCACCATCTCGCGGCGCGGTTCTGGCCATCAATATGTAAACTTTACATCGATGATCACCTGCCCCTGAAGACCAATATTTCTCACCATTAAATACCCACTCATCACCATCCTTGACCGCAGAAAATTCAAGATTTGTGGCATCAGAAGAGGCGACATCTGGCTCTGTCATCAAATAGGCGGAACGGACTTTGCCTTCCAGCATGGGTTTCAACCAACGCTCTTTATGTTCGTCTGTTCCGTATTTTTCGAACACTTCCATATTGCCCGTATCAGGCGCGGAGCAATTGAACACCTCCGGCGCGAGATGTGACCATCCCATCTCTTCGGCCAGATATGCATATTCGACGGTTGTAAGACCGTAGCCCTTATCAGACGCTGTCAGGCCCGTCTTAGTGAGCCAAAAATTCCAGAGATTTTGCTTTTGAGCCTTGGCTTTAAGGCCTTCCAAAATTTCCATTTGACGCGGCGTATGCATCCACCGATCTTCGGCATTGTGTGTTTCC
>CAYWSI010000178.1:0-3878 GCA_964460585.1 uncultured Algimonas sp. | reverse complement strand
CCCCAGCCTTATATTTTGAATCCGAGCCCGCTTCGGCTGTCTTCACGGCATCAACGGCGACTGCCGCTTTTTCTTTAACATCGGCCTCGCCGCTATTTCCGCAGCTCGCTAGAATAATTGCTGCCGCGGTGAGTGTGAGTAATTTGCGCATCATAGTCTCCATAATTTCAGCGGGAACTTATCAGAGCCTGCGCTTTCATCCAAGGTTTGGATTAGGTGAAACAATCACCAATGCGTCATATCTATTGTTGTTAGCTACCTAAGCCGTATCGTCGGCTATTTGGCGCTTTTCGTAAAATTGACCATATTTTCGATATTTTGCGAGATAGGTCGGTACAATCGCCTCAATGGTTTTGGGGCGAATATCAAAGGCTTCAAAGCCCGGCAAGCTATCACTCGCAACATTATCGGTCTTCAAATTCTCAACTTGATCACGCGTGAGGAAAGGTTTGACGAATGGCAAGGCCCCAGACAGCTCACCCATGAAACCCATCATATTGGCCGCAAACCAAGGCATTGGCACAAGCAAGCGTTTCTTCCCAATCGTCTCCAAAATAAATTTCATAAGCGCTTTGAACCGATAGCTTTGCGGTCCGCCCAGCTCATAGGTCCGGCCAGAGCTGCCCCGCGTCACAGAGATAGCCACGGCATTGGCAACATCTTCAACAAAGGCAGGTTGGAGCTTTGTTTTCCCGCCGCCTAATAATGGCAAAGCCGGGCTAAAGGCTGTCAGGGCTGCGAAGCGGTTGAAAAACTCATCTTCTGTGCCGAATAAAATGGACGGACGCAGAATATCAGCACTCGCAACATGTTCACGTAAACGCGCTTCGCCTTCGGCTTTTGTGCGTGCATAGTCGCAGGCACTGTCTGCATCAACACCAATGGCCGACACATGTGCCAGATTTTGAATGCCCGCCGCTGCGCAGGCGTCTCCGATAATATCAGGCGCATTGACATGCAGGGCTTCAAAGGTCTGGCGGCCCGTCTCAAATAAAGCGCCGACCAGAATGATGACAGCATCTGCGCCCTCAACCGCGCGGGCGACAGATTTTGGAAAACGTACATTAGCTTGCATGAGCTGGACTTGGCCGACATCGCCGATGACTTTTAGCTCATGCGATGTATGCGGATTGCGGACAGCAGCGCGAACGCGCCAGCCCCGCGCGGTTAACGCGCGCACCACATAACGTCCCAGAAAACCTGATGCGCCAAATACGGTAACAAGACCTGGATTTGCAGCCATGATGATGTGTCCTTTTACGAAAACTCTAAACGCCGATTAAGGGTTTGTCGGCGGGCTGTCTACCGCGCTTTTTGCCTGACCCGCAGTGAATTGCGACAGCCAATAATCTGAGGCCGCCTCGATTAAATCAACCACATGGGCAAAGCCGTCTGTCCCGCCGTAATAGGGGTCAGGGACATCCGAGCCATCGGGGCGAAAAAGCGAGAGCATGGCTGTGCTATCTTTTGGCCGCATCGATTTGAGGTCAGATAAATTTGACGCATCCATCGCGAGTATAAAGTCAAAATCATAAAAGTCTCGAATTTCCACTTTTCGGGCAGCTTGGCCTGCAAAACTATAACCGCGGCGCTCGCCCTCTGCGCGGCTGCGCGGGTCAGGGCCATTGCCGACATGCCACGCGCCCGTTCCCGCACTATCAATGATGATGTCCGTACTAGCAGCCCGCGCGCGAAACACCGCTTCCGCTGTAGGAGAACGGCAAATATTTCCTAGGCAAACGAAGAGAACAGATGTCATAAATGCACTATGTCAAAGCTTGAACACATTGTCATCCTTACGGGCGCGGGAATTTCGGCGGAAAGCGGTATTCAGACCTTTCGTGATGCGGGCGGATTGTGGGAAAATCACCCTGTTGAGCAAGTCGCCACGCCTGAAGGTTTTGCCGCTGATCCAAAGCTCGTGCACCGGTTTTATAATTTACGCCGCGCCGCGCTAAATAGCGTTGAGCCCAATGCGGCGCATATCGCCTTGGGACGGCTGCAGACTGAGTTTCAGGGACGCGTGACTTTAGTAACGCAAAATGTGGACGACTTGCATGAGCGCGGCGGCGCGGCAGATGTCATCCATATGCACGGCGAATTACGTTCCGCATTTTGCAGCTCTTGTCACCACCGCTGGCGGCAAGCCGATGATCTAAGCGTCGAGACGCCCTGCCCCGCCTGCCAAATAATCGGCGGCCCGCGGCCCGATATCGTTTGGTTCGGCGAGATGCCTTATGAGATGGAGCGCATTGAACAGGCTTTGCAAAGCTGCGACCTCTTCGTCTCTATCGGGACGTCTGGCGCGGTTTATCCTGCCGCAGGTTTTGTGCAATTAGCGCATATGTACGGCGCGCAGACCTTGGAATTAAATCTTGAACCGTCGCAAGGCTCCGCCTTTTTCAGCGAGACCCGTTATGGCCCTGCGACAAAATTAGTTCCAGCGTGGGTGAACTCAATCGTCTAGTTCAGGCCCTTCTAATTTGCGGGTCTTGGACATTTTCGGAAATAAAAAGCGCCACGCGCCTGCAATGCCCATCGCCGCAATACCGCCCGCCGCAACGGTGAAGACCGCGCCGTAAATCGCCGCCATGGTACCCGCTCTAAATTCGCCGAGTTCATTACTCGCGCCGAGGAAAATTGCATTGACCGCATTGACCCGCCCGCGCACTCGATCCGGCGTCCAAAGCTGTAACAGAATTTCGCGAATATAAACGCTAATCATATCGAAAGCCCCGACCAGTGCGAGGGCAAGAATAGACACCCAAGCCGTGGTCGAGAGACCGAAAACTGTGGTCGCCGCGCCAAAGGCAGCAACAGTGATAAGTAAGATCGTCCCCGCATGATCGCGAATAGGAAAGCGAATTAAAATAGCAATCATCAGGATGGCCCCAACGCCCGGCGCAGCGCGCAACATGCCAAGCCCCCATGGACCGACATTTAAAATTTCATCGGCATAGATAGGTAAAAGCGCAACGGCTCCGCCGAGTAAAACAGCAAAGAGGTCTAATGAAATCGCGCCAAAGACGACTTTCTCTTGCCAGATAAAGCGAAAGCCTCCCACCAGAGTATTCCAATTTGTCGGCGCAGTTTCTTTCTCTTGTTTGGGTTTTTCGAGTGAAAAAATGAGAGTTGCAGAGACCATAAAAATCACTGCCGCAACACCATAAGCAAAAGGTCCAGAAATACCATAAAGTAATCCGCCCGCTGCAGGGCCTGCGATAGACGCGAGTTGCCAGCTTGATGTTATCCAACCCACCGCATTGGCAAAGTCTTCTTTCGGCACCACATTCACAACCAAAGAACTGGAAGCCGGCGTATTAAAGGCGCGCGCAATACCAAGTAAGGTCAAGAAACTCAGTACCAGAATAGGATTGAAATTATGGGTCACAGCGAGACCTAAAATCCCGATGGCGCAAATCATCATGAGGATAATCGCGCAGCCCATCACGCGGCGACGCCCTAGCTTATCTGCCGTCAATCCTGTGACCAAAACCAACAGGAGTGCTGGCAAAAATTGTACCAAACCGATTAGGCCCAGCAACCACGCATTGCCCGTGACTTTCCACATCTGCCAGCCCACTGCGACAGAGATAATTTGCAGCGCACTTGCCGATAAAAACCGTGCCCAGAAGAAACGCTTAAAGGCGCTATGCCGAAAGGCAGCGAACCGATCTTCAGTCTGATCTTGCGGGGTGGAGGTCATATGTGCGGCCTATCCTGTCCTTGTGCGGATAGCTAGAGCCAGTCTATCCTAGCCACATGCCGACTCATATTTATATTGATGCTGATGCCTGCCCAGTCCGCGAAGAAACTTATAAGGTTGCGCGGCGGCACAGCGTGCCTGTGACTGTCGTCGCCAATAATTTTATCCGCGT
>CAYWSI010000177.1:0-3894 GCA_964460585.1 uncultured Algimonas sp. | reverse complement strand
TATCAACAATAAAGGCCACCATACCAATCATCAGCAAAGGCGCGGTTTCGCCAAGGGCGCGCGCCATACCCAAAATCGTTCCTGTCAGCATCCCTGGCATGGCTAAAGGCACAACATGGTGAAATGTCGTTTGCGTTTTACTAGCGCCCAAGCCCATGGCAGCGTCCCGCGTGGCTTGCGGGATTGAACGCAAGATAGAGCGCGAAGCGATAATAATAGTTGGCAAGGTCATGAGTGCCAGAACCATACCGCCGACAAGCGGCGTCGAGCGCGGAAGATTAAAGAAATTCAAAAAGACAGCCAGTCCCAAAAGACCAAAGACAATGGACGGGACCGCGGCTAGATTATTGATGTTCACTTCAATCAAATTGGTCAGGCGGGTTTTTCGTGCATATTCTTCAAGATAAACGGCGGTCAAAATTCCTAAGGGAAAGGCAATTAAGAAACAGACTAAAAGACTAAAAAATGAGCCTAAAGCTGCGCTTAAAATACCTGCCATTTCAGGCGCGCGCGAATCTCCACTTGTGAAGAACACACGGTTAAACTTTTTCTTTACGCGCCCCTCAGCTTTCAGTTGATTTATCCAAGCAATGTCTTGATCTTTCAGGCGGCGGACAGCCTCATCCGACTCCGCGTCAATCTTACCTTTAATATATAAATCAACTTCAGAGGAGGCAGCGATCCAAACGCGCTGTGTCGTGCCGATCATATCTGGGTTCGCAGCAACACGTTCGCCCAGATCAAAAACCGCCCCGCCGCTCACAAGCTTATAGAGACGATTTCTCGCTTTGCGTTCTGTTGCGCCCGGAACGACTTCTTGAAGCCCCGTCAATATGAGAGGCTTATAATTAGCCTGTTTGAGGTCCATTTGAACTTGGGTGCCTTGGGGATCAATTACTGCTTGAGCGAATTCAACATCAACGCCAATCATTGTCTTTTGAAACGCCCCAATGCCGCGAAAGAAAATCGCCGTGAACATCAAAAGCATAAATGAAATTGAGATCGCAATTGCGACCCGTCCAAACCACTGAAATCTTGAATGCCGCTTATGGCGTTTGGCCATTTGGGGCGATGTCGTGAGAAGATAATCAGGCATATTTCTTCTTGTATTTATCGACAATTCTTAGGGCAACGATATTCAAGCCTAAGGTCAGAACTAAAAGGAATAAGGCAATCGCAAAAGCGGCCAATGTTTTGGCGCTATCAAACTCTTGGTCTCCGGTGAGCAAGGTCACAATCTGAACGGTCATCGTCGTCACCGCTTCAAATGGATTAGCCGTCAGGTTGGCAGCAAGACCTGCCGCCATCACAACAATCATGGTTTCTCCAATGGCGCGGGAAATCGCGAGCAAAAGGCTTCCGATAATGCCGGGGGTCGCAGCTGGCAAAACCACTTTCGTGATGGTCTCAGTCTCCGTCGCGCCCATTCCATAAGACGCATCGCGCAAGGCCTGCGGAACCGCATTAATAACGTCGTCAGAGAGTGACGAGATAAAGGGCACCAACATAATCCCCATAACAAGGCCAGCGGCCAGCGCGCTTTCAGATGAAATCTGAAACCCAGCCCCAGACCCCATGTTTCGAATAATCGGCGCGACAACAAGCGCTGCAAAAAATCCGTAAACGACGGTCGGAATACCCGCCAAAAGCTCAAGCATAGGCTTGATCATATTGCGTGTTTTGGGTTTTGCGAATTCCGCCAGATAAACAGCCGACAAAATGCCTAAAGGCGTCGCCACACACATGGCGATAAAACTAATCAAGAGCGTACCAGTTAAAAGGGGTAAAACCCCGAACTTACCGCTCGCGCCAACTTGGTCATCTCGCAGGGCTGTCTGCGGGCTCCATTCGAGCCCGAAGAGAAATTCTGTTAGTGGTATTTTTCTAAAAAAATGAAAGGCTTCAAATGCCAAGGACGCAACGATACCGATAGTCGTAAAAATCGCGACAAAAGAACACGCAATCAGGACGGCCTGAATCCCATATTCTTTAATCTGATTGCGGCGGTTTGACCGCCGCAATGTAAAGTCACGTGAGCTTGCCATTAATTGAGACTGAGCGTTTCAAGCGCTAGCACTTGAGAACGCCACTGGGCATGCTCTGCTGCATTCATCGGAATCAGACCTTTTTCGGAAAGATATCCATCTTCGCCACTCGCACGCGGGCTCGTGAACTCCGTCAGATACTCTTTAATGCCCGGTACGGTCCCGACCATATCTTTCTTCACATAGAAATAAAGGGAACGGGAAACTGGATAAGATCCATCTGAAATATTTTCAAAGGTTGGTGGCGTGCCGTTGACGACACTGCCCTGAACACTGTCACCGTTCTGGTCTAAAAAGCCAAAACCAAAAATACCGAGCGCATTCGGGTTGGCGTTGAGTTTACGGACAATCAGATTGTCATTTTCGCCGGCTTCGATAAACCCATCATCTTCACGGAAAGCATGGCAAATTGCTTTATACTTATTCTTATCCGTCTTCTTGAGCGCTTTAATCCAATCGAAAGTCTGGCATCCGCCTTCCATGGCAAGCTCAACAAAGGCATCGCGCGTCCCAGATGTTGGAGGCGGACCCATGATTTCAATCTTCGTGTCTTTCAAAGCGGGGTTGATATCGCTCCAGTTCACATAATCATTTGGCTTCAGACCACCATTTCCATCTGGCACATCTTTCGCAAGCGCCAGATAAATCTCGCGCAATGATAATTCCATACGATCAGACTTCGTCGAATTGGCAACGACAATTCCGTCATAGCCAACTTTAACTTCAACAATGTCCTTGATACCGTTTTCAGCACAGCGCTCAACTTCAGAGCCTTTAATGCGGCGAGACGCATTTGTGATATCAGGATAATTATCACCTAAGCCAGAGCAGAAGAGCTTCAAGCCGCCGCCAGAGCCTGTTGATTCCACAATCGGCGTCTTAAATGAGGTGCTCCGTCCGAAATTCTCAGCCACAGTTGTTGCAAAAGGATAAACGGTTGAAGACCCAACGATTTTAATCTGGTCACGGCCTGTTGTCGCTGCCGCCGTCTCAACTTTAGCCGCCGCCTTATCTATAACGGCCGTATCAGGCGCATCAGCGCCGCCATTTCCACATGCCGTCAAACCAAATGCGACGACGCCACTCAGTAGAATTTTCTTAAACATTATTTTTCTCCAGTGAATGTCTAAAAATCGAAAACGAATCGACCGGCGAGAGCTTGTCCGCTGTTTGCGGAGCTGCAAACCATGTCGACATTGAAATAATATGAGTCAAGACGGATTGCGGTTTTACCCACACCTTAAGGCCAAGCGCGATGGAATCGCATTTGCCACGCGTTACAACACGACTTGCGCGTCTATATGTGCCTAAAATAGCAGCCGCAAAAAACGTCACCCTAACCTCTTTATTTTGACACAGGGCGCTCATCTCGGTGATTCCGAGCCGCACCATAGTGTGCAGGGCGAATGGCAAATTATAATGACAAGAAAATATCAATTTATTGACAGTTCTATCTAGTTTTTACGACAGTTTTGTGACGGTCCTGTATCTTCCAAACCTACAGCATCGCGTTTGAGGATTCTACGAAAGTAATACCAGCGCTCGCCGCGCCTTACGAGATAGCGATTTCGAGTTATCATCATGACCAAATGTCAACCAATTATTGGGATAAATTGCGGGACGCCAAAAGTGAGGGCATAAAAGCACAAGTTTTCCAATGACTTAGAAAAAATATAACTTTGAAGATAATGGCGCACCGGGGATGCGTCAATATTGATAAAATAATTATTATTTATCAGTATGTTAAGGGCTCATTCGAGATAGAATGTTACACAACCAGTTACACAGCAGGTTGCACTTAACTGACGGGCCACTTTGGATTCAGCTAAGACACCTAATTGAATAAGAG
>CAYWSI010000176.1:0-3919 GCA_964460585.1 uncultured Algimonas sp. | reverse complement strand
TCATCCTTTGCAACCAAAGCAATCAGTGGCTTTGGCGTGGTTATTTCCGGTGTGGTTGTAGACCTTGCAGGAATACCAAAGGGAGCAACGGTAGACACTATAGAGCCTGAATCACTGCGAACCCTGGCCATGGCCATGGGGCCAGGCGTGCTTGTGCTTATCTGCATTACCGCCATCGTCGCCAATTTCTATGATCTCTCAAAAGCCAGGCACGAGGAAATTCAGCAACAAACCAGAGCGAATAAGCTGCCAGCAGAATAGTACCTGCTAACAGGTTGCACTTTGAGGATCACTGCCCTCATGCTCCGTCCAACCACAGCCCACCAGCGTTAGTGGTCTCAATGTTCAATTGACCCGCAAGTCCGGCCTCTCGGTGATGATGAATCGCCTGGTAGGCATCCGACTGAATCATCTGCATCATAGCCTCACGGTTGGGATACATGGCAATTGCTACCGCATCCCATAACTCCTCTACCTCGCCGAGCATAAGGCGATCAACCTGGGCGTTGAACATCCCACCGCCACCATGATTAATTAATAGTTTGGATACCTCTGCACCATAAAGCCCGTAAGCCTGTGCTCCAGTGAGATCCGTTTCACGTCCATCCGAATATTCAGCTCGCTCCCTGAATTTGAGCAGATTCAACATATAAATTGGTCCGTCAGCGGAAGGGTCAGCAAAACCCTGCATCTGTTCCGCATTGGGTTGCAGCTTATTCTCTACTTTCATGGATTCCCCTCAAGATTTTTCCCCTGGTCTAACTTTAGCCGACCAATATATCGCGTCTTAGCAGTCGGCCGTGATCACATCCACAGTACAATCGGGCAGGCCAAAGGAATCATAGAGAACATAACAACCGCTGGTTGTATTCGAAGAGAGCTCGTATCCCACCCTGGTAAACCGATTGTCTATATCGATGGACATATCACTGGTTAGATTTAGTACCAGATAATCTACCATGTCTAGTGCATCACCCAATTCAGCACTACTTTCCGGACACAGATTGCGAAAGTCGAGCTCAGCTCGACCCAGCTCAGTCTCAATAATGAAGGCCGACTGCCCGGCCCCAGGATTGCTGGAGACAGTCCGCAACCCGGCGAGCCTGGCCTGAACCTTGGTCTGACTAATCGTGGTACGCATCGCACCGGCAATGCCCTCAAGGGCAGCCACACGCGCCTCGGTACTTACCTCAATGAATCTCGGCAGCGCAACAGCCGCCAATATGCCCAGCAGCAATATAACGGCAACCAATTCGACCATAGTGAATCCGGCACTGCGATTACCCACCGTGCTGTGCATGTTTATCCCTCACGGCCAAGCGCTGTGATCTAACAGTTTCTCCTAACCATAGAACAGAATACCGTACACGCAACCCATGCCAGGAAATTAGCTAATCTACGCCTTCACCCAGCGCCTGAGCTCTCGCCAGCCGGCTAGACTCATCGCCAGGCAGATATCGGGTTGCGAGCGCAAGAAACAACGTGCTGACGGTAAAGGCGACCAAACCCCAGGTCATCGCGCCGCGCAACGCTTCTCCAGAGGCAACCCCGCCCTGGGCGTAAGCATCACTGATTTGACCAATCAGATAGGGTCCAAGTGCGAGACCAAGGAAGGTATTCATCAACACATAGTAGGCGGAAGCAACAGCTCGCATACGCGGCATCACCAGATCATTGATTGTGCTGGTACCCGATCCGATCCAGGCAGGCGATAAGATGCTAAATACAAAGCTGCATAGATACGCCACTAGAATGTTATCGGTGTAAAGAAAGCCCAGAGCAAACGGCAACGCCAATACGGGAATGCTCAACCCAATGTAAAGCCGCGCATTAGCCCACCGCTGCTTTAGGCTATCTGCCAAAAATCCACCAAGTACGATGCCTATAAACCCGCCGATGGCAGAGCCAATTCCCAAATACAAACCTGCATCGGCAATCGACTCGCCGTGCACTCGCTGCATAAACGGTGGGGACCAAAATCCAAGACCGTAGGTCACAAACGAAATGGCCGGGAATCCAATGGCCGCATAAACAAAAGCGCGAGAACCGAACATCATGCCGTGCGTCGCCGGATCAGAGTATTTCAGATGCTGCACCCAGGTAAGCGTAATATAGACACCAAGCCCTAACATCAGCCATTGCAGGGCGGTAGGCATGAGTACATACAGACCATAGAACAACCCAGCAACGACAAAACCTGTTGTGAGGTTCGCACGAACAGCGGACCATCCCCCCGATCGATAAAGCACAAACAATGAAGCTATTGGCAGGACGCTCATAAACGTCGCAGCCGTGCTGGCAAAAGGATGAGGATTTGGGGGGCTGATTAACCCTTCGCTCATGCCACGGATGGGCTCGCGCAATGTCCACACCCAAATCGCAACCAATACACCGGGCAAACCTACCGCCAGAAAGGCTGCTTGCCAGGGCTTGAGACCCAATGGCGCGTCGCTGGAATCCGGGTACCATTGGTACCAGGCCTCAACAATAGCGCCGCCCAGAAACAGGCCAATTCCAGCCCCAATATAAATACCGCTGGAATAGATCGCGAGAACAGTCGCACGCATTCTTGGGGGGAAATAGTCAGACAACATAGAGAACGCTGCAGGCGTTGCGCTCGCCTCTCCAACCCCAACACCAAATCGGCAAGCTGCGAGCGCTCCATAGCTTTTCGCAAATCCAGACATCGCTGTCATCACACTCCAGAACGACAGACCGATCGCAATAAGCTGTTTGCGATTCCACACATCGGCAAGCTTCCCTAATGGAATACCAAACACTGCGTAAAAAATGGCAAAGGCCGTACCATAGAGAAACCCGATCTCGGCATCGCCGATGCCAAGATCCGCCTTAATTTCCTCAGCCAGTATGGAGATAATCTGACGGTCAATGAAATTGAAAATATAGACAACAATCAACACGCCCAATACATAGCGCGCGTAGTTCGAGTTGACCGTCTCCGCACCAGCAGATTTCGCTCTTTGGAGCGCGTCTTCAGTAGCCATGACTCGGTCCCTCTACCCTTCCTCTGTCAGGTGAGTATGCCGGTGTGAGCAAAAATAGATACAAGACTAGTTAGTCGGCCATTTTCCGGGTAATAATCAGCAGTCCTTTGCATACCCTGCATAACAAAATAAGGTGCCACAAGATGCTTAGCCCCAATGGACTTCACCATGTCGCAATATCCACCGGCGACATAAAGGCCCAGATTGAGTATTTCTCTGACGTGCTGGGTATGGAGCTCGTTGCCCTGTATTGGATGCACGGCGTCGCCAATACCTTTCATGGATTCATGAAAATGGGCGAGGAAGCCGTTGCCTTTGTGTTCAAAGAAGAAAACCAGGGAATTGAGACCATCATGGGCCAGACCCATTCAGGCAACGCCGGCGAGGCTTCAGCACCCGGTACGATGCAACATATCGCCTTCAATGTAGACAGTCTGGAGGAGCTTCAGGCAATGCGAGATCGAATACGATCACGCGGCATCAACGTAATGGGGCCATTAGACCACGGCATGTGCCATTCAATTTATTTCGCCGGTCCAGAGCATCTCTCGCTGGAGATTTCCACCAGCGGCGCTGCAGACGCTCCACTCGACTCCCGGGGCACGTGGATTGATCCAGAAGTTGTTGCGCTCGCAGGCATCAACTCAGCGGAGCTGAAGCGTTACATGTCACCTACCGATTACACCAACAACGGCGAACCTTTAACTAACCCAGGCATCGACCCAGGCAAACCGCAGATGACTTATCCTCAAGGCGCATTAGAACTCATTGTAAACACCCCAGATGAGGCGTTATTGAATAGTGTCGATAATGCGCCTCCCAGCCCTGGCGGCCTTCCTGCCTAGCGCTAGGTTATTTAGTAGACAAGCCGCCCATAGCAGGAAGCTAAAGGAGATGAACATGAGTGAAACCTG
>CAYWSI010000175.1:0-3920 GCA_964460585.1 uncultured Algimonas sp. | reverse complement strand
ATGATATGATCTCATTAGAAAAAACCGTAGCGCAATCCGATCAAGAGTTTTTCAAACTTGCGCCAAATTCTGGTGGTATAACTCTGTTGCCGTAATCTATGGGGTTGCCATCCTTCGGCCCTTAATCGTTTTAAGTTCTGGTAGTACACATTCATCATCACCCTTGGGGCCCGCATGGCATGGGAATCGCATTTCGAGATAGCGAGTTTGGCTTTATCAAAACGCTCTTCTGCGAGCATTCCAAGTGCGGCACAGGCCTTGGGCAAATTGGAATGCTGAGCCACAGCATCAGGGGATTGATTGTCTATTCCGAAATTGGCGAGGAGGTCCTGGGGTAAGTATAGCCGCTTAATCTCAGCATCCTCAGGCACATCTCGAATAATATTGGTAAGTTGCAAAGCCTGTCCCAAATGATTTGCAACCTCACGCCCTTTCGCATCGGCTTGGCCAAATATGGGAACACATAACCGGCCAACAGCTGAGGCGACGCGATCACAATATAAATTCAACGTTTCCATGTCATGTAAAGCTACAGGTCCGTGGGCATCCATTTCCATACCATCAATAACAGCTTGAAAATCGCCTTTTTCAAGCCCGTATGTTTGAATAGCTTCAGAGAGGATGAGCAAGATATTATTCATATCTTTTCCAAACTTTTGCATGGGGCCTTGCGGGGCTTCGTAAAGTTCCTCGATAGCTTGTCGCCATGTATTAAGAGCTATAAGTTTATCTTCATCCAGTCCATCCTCATCTGCAATATCATCCACTTGGCGGCAAAAAGCATAAACAGCAAAAATCGCGCGCCTTCGCGCTTTCGGAAGTAACCGCATTGCCCAAAAAAACGAGGAGCCTGAAGCGGCTACAATATCTCTTACACGAACATGGGCTTGCTCAACATCCGAAGCAAGACCTTGTGGAATTGCGACAGGCGGTTGATTTTTAGTCTGCAGTTGAGATGTCATGGCACAACACGAGCTTTCTGCATCGAGTAATCTAAATTATTAATATCAAACCAATATTTTTGTAGAATTACTACTATTGCCTTATCACATTTTGTTTTCAATTCCATAACATATAAGTTTCACGGTCATAGACCGATGAGACCTTTAATTGATACGAATAACATGGCGAGTTTTGAAAGTTCAACGCGTGTGGCAATCGGGTCTTTGAGATATAGGTCACGCGTAAGGGTTTGCGCAAGTTTCTGTATTACTCGCGTTTCGGCGCTCAAGCTACGGGCACCCATGGAGGCTGCAAGACGACGAGATTGCTCAAGCTGCACGCTTGTGCCGTCAAGCATCTTGTTGAAGACGCGGCGTAAAGCTGGACTTGTCTGAGGGGCATCTAAGGCGCTAACAGTTAGGCCCTCTGCCTCTAACCAATTAACCGGAACATAAACTCGGTCCATATCACGCCGATCATCCGCAGCATCTTGGATATGGTTGATGATTTGGAGTGCATGACATAAAGCGTCTGAGGCGGGATAAAGAGCCTTAGATTCACCATGCAAATCCAAAAGATAGCGGCCTACTGGCGCGGCTGACCGCTGGCAATAATCGATTAAGTCGTCCCAATCCTCATAGCGTGTTTTTACGGCGTCTTGTTTAAACGCTGAAATTAAATCTAACCCGTGTTGGAAAGGCACATTCGTGTCACGCATGGATTTATGTAGACGTGCCGCAGTTTCGAAACCCGGCTCATCACTTCCATGTTCTAAGGCGTGTTCGAATTGCGATAACCGGCGTATTTTTTCTTCTGATCCAATTAAGGCGCTATCCGCAATATCATCTATTTCACGCGCAAAGTTATAATAGCACATAACATGCGGACGTAAGTCTTTGCGAATCAGGATGGAGCCGACAGGAAAATTTTCGTCTGCTGAGCCTTTTCCAGAGCTTGTATCCACCTCATGCGGTCCTTTAAATGTTTTCGCTCCAGATTGAAACGATAAGCATCAAGGCTTGCAATACCTTAAAGCTCTCATTTAGGACGCAATTGGAGTATCTCTTCGTTTAGAGGGCAATTCAAGTCAACTTATATGACGACGGACACCATTTGTAATACAGGCCCTGCGCTATGCCTTCTTGGCGGCACAACTCAGCAATGCTCTCTTCGCCGCGCAGGCCATCCAGCACAATGCGAATCTTCTCCTCAGCTGAATAGCGTTTACGGGTCTTACGTTTAATGTCTTTGACAATCCGTTCGCCGGATGTCTGTCTTGTCTTTCTCATTCTTCACTCCATGAGGATGAAGATGAGCCAAAAGTCTCTCTTAGCCTAGACCCAAATCTGTGCCATGGGCGCTGACGTCAGACAACAAATCAAGGTGCCTATACTGAAAACACCAAAGCCCAAAAGAACTAAGGGTCTTCGGCCATAGCTATCTGAGAGGGGCCCATAGAAAAGTTGGCCGAAAGTTAGACCGAGTAATATTGCGCTAACAATGAGCTGCGGGGAGTTCTCACTCGGTGCATTTAAATTTTCACCAATTGTTGCAAGGCCAGGCAACATCATATCTGTCGACATGGCCGACAAGGATGCCATTAAAGCGACCAAGATTGTGAACTCAATGACGGATAGTGGGTCAGATGAATTTGACGCCTTAGAAAACACGCTTATTTCAACTTGCTCATTATGTCTTTGAGTGAATGCCCATTATCTTCGAGCCATTCCGGCGGAACTTTGGCTTGGGCCGAAATCAGACGTTTGGCCGTCATAAATTCTGGTGCGCTATTGATTGCATCTGCAGCAATCAGAATACTGTCCTTGAAATAAAATACGGCAAATTTTTCGCTGCCTTTATCACCGCGAATGACGAAATCATCATAACCTGTCGAGAGGCCAGCAATTTGTAATTTGATGTTATACTGATCAGACCAGAACCAAGGGCAGTCTAGTTTAGGAGCAGGTTTGTCGAGAATAGCCGCGGCAACCTGTTTGCCTTGTTCAATCGCATTGTGCACGCTCTCAAGGCGTCCCATGCGACCATAGGGCATTATGCGGCGTTTGGCGCAATCACCTGCAGCATAGACATTAGACAGGTTCGTGCGGCCATTTTCATCAACCAGGATGCCGTCTTCGCAGGTCACACCCGCCTCTACGGCTACGTCTATATTTGGCAGAATACCAATTCCGATCAGTAGGGCATCGCAAGGCAAAACTTCGCCCTTAGAGAGGGTGACACTTTCAACCATACCGTCTTTCCCATTGATAGACGACGTCGAACAACCGGTTTTAATCGTTACGCCATGGCGGCTGTGTAGGTCCTCGTAAAACGCGCTAATAACGGGGCTGGTTACGCGTGCCAGCACGCGCTCAGCTAGCTCTAAGACAGTTACATTGGAACCTAGAGTTTTCGCGACGGCGGCTGTTTCTAGGCCGATGTATCCAGCGCCAATAATGACGAGGTTTTTATTGGGTCCAACGTGCGGGCGCAGCGCGTCCACATCTGCGAGGTCGCGTAACCCGAACACATTGCCGAGGTCTGCACCTTCCATCGGGAGTTTCCGATTGCGAGACCCTGTTGCAAAGACAAGGTGATCAAAACGAATAGATTTGTCAGCATTCGTTTTCGCGATATTTTCAGTAGCATCGATGGATGTGATTTTTGTATCGGTCAGGACCTCTACATTTTGCGCCGCATACCAATCCGCGTTTTTGAAATAGAGACGGTCTTCTTCAAGGTCGCCTTTCAAGTAAGCTTTTGAGAGCGGCGGGCGTTGATAGGGTAGGGATCGCTCATCGCCGACTATCGTAATGCTGCCTTCAAATCCGCCTTGGCGCAGTGAGGCCGCCGTCTGCGCGGCCGCTTGACCTGCGCCTATTATCAATACCGTTTCTTGTGTCACGTTTAGCTTTTACTCTTCTTCAAATCCAGCGCAACGTCGACGATCATATCTTCTTGGCCGCCGACCATACGGC
>CAYWSI010000174.1:0-3965 GCA_964460585.1 uncultured Algimonas sp. | reverse complement strand
CTTTACCCCTGCCGCGACGCGCCTTATAGCGGGCGAAACTTGATTATATTTGTAAAGCCCATTCCATGTTTGATATTAAAGCCATTCGCGAAAACCCTGAAGAATTTGACCGTCTTTGGGCCAAGCGTGGGTTAGAGCCGCAATCGAAAAATATCCTCGATCAGGATAAGCTTATCCGCAAAGCGATGCAGGTTGTTCAAGAGGCCGAAGCGGCGCGGAATAAAGCGTCAAAGCAAATTGGCGCGGCCATGGGGAAGGGCGATAAAGAAGAAGCTGAACGCCTGAAGACCGAAGTCGCAGGCGCGAAGAATGTCATCGCTGCTATGGGCGCGCAGGTCGAGAGCGAGAAAGCCGTCTTGGAGGATAAACTCGCAAGCTTGCCGAACCTACCTTTTCATGAAGTGCCGGATGGGGAGAGCGAAGAGGATAATGTCGAGCTGTCCAAATGGGGCACGCCTCGCAGTTTTGATTTTCAGCCCAAAGGCCATGACGACCTTGGGGCCGCCTTAGGTCAAATGGATTTTGAAACCGCCGCTAAGATGAGCGGCAGTCGTTTCGTTGTTCTGCGCGGGGCGCTTAGCCGCATGGACCGCGCGCTCGCAGCGCTTATGCTGGATATGCAGACAGCAGAGGGGTTTGAGGAGACGAGCCCGCCATTTTTGGTTTGGGACAAGGCGCTTTATGGGACGAGTCAGCTACCGAAATTTGCAGAAGATCTTTATAAGGCGGGTGAGGATCATTACCTTATTCCGACCTCCGAAGTGTCCCTGACCAATACGGTTCGTGAGAGCATTCTGGATGAAGATATACTCCCACTCCGCATGACCGCCCATACGCCTTGTTTCCGCTCTGAAGCGGGGGCGGCAGGGCGCGATACCAAAGGCATGATCCGTCAGCATCAATTTAATAAGGTCGAATTGGTGACGATATGCAAACCAGAAGATTCCGACTCCGAGCATAAGAATATGCTGCGCTGCGCAGAAGCTGTTTTGCAAAAACTCGAGCTGCCTTATCGCGTTGTTGAACTTTGCACGGGCGACCTTGGCTTTGGCGCGCGCAAGACCTTTGACATAGAGGTATGGCTACCGAGCCAAGACACCTACCGCGAAATCAGCTCGATTAGTAATTGCGGTGATTTCCAAGCGCGCCGCATGAATGCGCGCTATAAACATGCCCCGAAAGATAACCGCTTTGTCCATACGCTCAACGGCTCTGGTTTGGCTGTCGGCCGTACATTAGTGGCTGTCCTTGAGAATTATCAAAATGCCGACGGCACGATTACAGTGCCTGAAGCGCTTGTGCCTTATATGGGCGGGCTTGAGGTCATCGGGTGAAAATACTTCTCACCAATGATGATGGTGTAAACGCCAAAGGTATGTCTATCCTACGCGAAATTGCTTTGCAGTTATCTGATGATGTGTGGATTTGCGCGCCCGATACGGAACAATCCGCTGCATCGCGCGCGGTGTCCTTGCATAACCCTGTGCGCCTTAAAAAAATAGACGAGCGGATTTATTCGGTCACAGGTACCCCAACGGATTCCGTTATTGTGGCTCTAGAGGCATTGATGCCTGACAATCGGCCAGATTTGATTTTATCGGGTGTAAACCGAGGGCAGAATTTGGCGGAAGATGTGACATTTTCCGGGACGGTTGCGGGCGCGCTACAGGGCATGCAAATGGGCGTGCCGTCTATTGCACTCTCACTTGCACGCGGATTTCAGGGGGCGCAAAGCTTGCCGTGGGAAACGGCACTTGCGCATGGCCCTAAGACAATAAAAGCACTGCTTGATAAAGGCTGGGATGCCAATGTTGTGCTCAATGTGAATTTCCCAGACACAACGCCTGACGCTGTAAAAGGCCTGCAATATACACGTCAAGGCCAGCGAGATTACCAAATGTCGGGTGTAGACCGACGGGCGCACCCGCGCGGCGGCGAGTATTTTTGGCTCACTTACGGCGCGCAGAAATCTAACCCGCCGGAGGGCACAGATTTACGCGCGATTTATGATGGGTATATCAGTGTCACGCCGCTCCATATCAATTTGACTCACGAGGGCAGCCTGTCCAAGTTTAACGGATGAGCATAGACCCCGGCCTAATCGATATGATTATGCGGCTGCGTAGCCGCGGCATATCCTCTAATGCCGTTTTACGGGCTATGGAACTTGCCCCGCGTCGACATTTTGTGCCGCTGAAAAAAGGCAATGTCGCCTATGACGCCGTAAATATTCCAATTTCCTGCGGGCAAACATTACCTCCGCCCATGACGGCAGCTTTAATGGCGCAAATGCTGGAGGTGAAACCTGACCATAAGGTTCTTCTGCTAGGTCTTGGGAGTGGGTATTTAGCGGCATTATTATCGAATATAGCAACGCGCATTTATACGGTTGAACGCTATAAAACGCTTATAAGCGAAGCCGAAGAACGGTTTCGCATAGTTGATATTTATAATGTTGTGACGCGCCATGGGGATGGCCGATATGGTTGGCCGGGGCAAGCGCCCTTTGACCGGATTGTTATAGGATATGGGCTGCGGGCTGAACCTACAGCTGTTTTAGCGCAACTCGCAGCGGGGGGAAAAATGCTAGCCGTAATTGACGGTAAGCTCATGCGGTTTGAAAAAGCGCGCACCAAAATTAGCGTGAGCGAGCTTATGCCATTAGATTTGGATATGGTCGAAGCAGGGAAATCACGTACATTGTAAAGGAGATGTAAGTGTCTGATATACATCATGTAATTCACTATATCGAATTGCCGGCCGTTTCGAGCGCCGCGATGAAAGCCTTTTATGGTCAAGCTTTCGGCTGGACCTTTACAGATTACGGCCCATATTACGTCGCTTTTCATGGAGCTGGGATTGAAGGCGGATTTGATGAGAGCCGCGACTATATCGCACCGAATAAGCCGGGAGCTTTCGTTATTTTATATTCTGATGATTTAGACGCGACGCAAGCCGCCATAAAATCTGCGGGTGGCGAAATTTGCGTCAAAACTTATGGTTTCCCCGGCGGTAGGCGCTTCCATTTCAAAGATCCGTCGGGAAATGAATTGGGCGTGTGGACGATGGA
The DNA here is from genome assembly GCA_964460585.1 of uncultured Algimonas sp. Taxonomy (GTDB): domain Bacteria; phylum Pseudomonadota; class Alphaproteobacteria; order Caulobacterales; family Maricaulaceae; genus Litorimonas. The sequence goes on along the minus strand of CAYWSI010000174.1, from coordinate 895 downwards.
TGAAAGTGAAAATTGAACCTTAATCTATGATTGAAAGAAAATTCACTGTTAGGCCGCAAATTCGTCAATAAATGACCGAATCCGTTCTAAATTTACAATGCTATGTTTGATCCGTTAAATTGGTTCCATCACCAACGTGTCCGCCTACGGAGGCGTTATGTCAGAGGTCCGCTGTCACTCGCTGCCTATGAGTTTCTTGCCTTTGGTATTAAGCAGGGTTGGGCGTGCTTATTTGGCAGTTTGATGCTGGCGCTTCTTCTGTTGACCTATTTTTTCTATCCAGAGGATGTGAGCCTAGCGCGATATGATTTCATCACCTTGGGCGCGATTGCAATTCAGATAGGGATGCTGGCGTTCCGTTTGGAGACATGGAGTGAGGCGAAGGTCATTTTTGTCTTTCATGTCGTTGGGACTGTGATGGAGATTTTCAAAACACAGGTCGGGAGCTGGGTCTATCCAGAACCTAGTGTGCTTCGGATTGCTGATGTCCCTTTGTTCTCGGGTTTTATGTATGCTTGTGTGGGGAGTTATCTTGCAAGGGTTTGGCGGTTATTTGAATTTCGATTTGACCGTTTTCCGCCCCTTTGGATGCAGGGCATTTTGGCAGGCCTTATCTATGTGAACTTTTTCACCCATCACTATCTGCCGGATATACGATGGGGGTTATTTATTGCAGCAGCGATTTTATACGGCCCTGCGATGATTTGGTTTAAGCCAGATGAAAAACATAGGCCTATGCCCTTGCTTTTAGGCCTTATTTTAGTCGCGCTTTTTATCTGGTTTGCCGAAAATATTGGTACCTATGCCCGCGCCTGGACTTATCCATCGGCAAGTGGGGGTTGGCATATGGTGAGCTTTGCCAAGTTAGGCAGCTGGTTCTTACTGATGATAATCA
>CAYWSI010000173.1:0-3990 GCA_964460585.1 uncultured Algimonas sp. | reverse complement strand
CGGACGCCGTGGCTTTTCTTTTCATTAAAGACATTTCCGCTTTCTGCCCAAGCATCGAGCGAAGCGATGTCGAGTTTTTGACATTGCGGGCGCACAGACCATGTGACTTGCGCAGGCGAGCAAACGGATTGCGTATAACTTGGCCCTGTTGTTGAACCGAGGAATTGCACGGGCGTTCCTGTGCCTGTTGGCAGGCTGCGGGGTTGATGCAGGCTGCCTGTTTTGCTGCCACTATATCCGTAATCCATGAAGTTGGTTGCATTGCGGTCGTTTACGACAAGGAAGACTTGAGTTTCGACGCGGAGCGTTGGGCTTGCGCAAGTTTCAGGTACGCAGGCGCCTAGGCCTTCGCCGGGTGTTGCATCGCAAGATGTATGAACCCAGTGAACTTCAATTGTATTGCCGGGTTTGACTTTACCATAGTCATTTCCTTCATAGGGAGCGAGTTCTGCCTCGGTCAAATCCCCTGATCCATTACAGGCATATCCGCCATAATCACTATCATTGACAAAGACAGAGAAGCCCGGGCCTTTATGCTCGGCGTTCGTATGTGTGTGGATGTTGCAGAGGTTCATTTCTGTGCTCGGGGGAGCCACAGGAAAAGTGGTGGTGTTCAAACCCGCCGCGGATGCAATATCGCGAGGCGTTTGCGGGCCCATGGTTAGGCAGAGGTCACCGGAGGTAGCAGGTGTGGATGCTGCGGTTTTCACAGGCTCTGGTTTAGATTCGGCTTTTGGCGCTTCGGCTTGGCTACAAGCCGCTAGGACGATAGTGCTCGCCCCGAGTATAAGAGATCGTTTAACGAAATCGGTCATATTAAATGGCCTTATTGAGTTAAGTTGACAGGTGTCGCCTCCGCATTCTTGCGTCTGCGTCATGATTATTACGCCCAAATAGCAAATTAGTTTTAGTGAAGATAGATTTTATCCAGTTCTTTTTTGACAATTTTGAGTGTTGGTGGATGAAGCCCAAAGGCCATATGGCTGCAATCCACTTCATAATGTTTGGCATGAGGTGTCCATCTATCTAAAGAGGCGCTCCAATGTACGATGGCGTCGTGTTTTGAATAGATAGAAATTACGGGACATTGAATGGGGACAGCATGACGTTTTATGGTTTGCTGCGCAATCCAATCGACATCTAACCCGCGGCGGCGATATCTCCCGTTCACGAAACTATATTTGGGCCCGCCGACAACAGGGCTGCCAAGGGTGATAACCCCGCTTACATGTTCAGGATGATCGCGCGCCGCTTCGCGCGCAAGAAACCCGCCAAGGCTCCATCCCACGAGGGCGATAGGTCGCCCTATGGTCTCACTCCTTTGCTTAACGAGTTCGCCAAATTGATCGCATAGGGCAGGGACGGCGCCTTCGCCCTTATGGGGGCGGTCACGTTCACCGATTGCCCAGCCATCTGACAGGTCAGAGATTTCGCCGGACCAGCCGCGGCCCGCAAGGTTTCGGCCCAACCCCCAGCCTTGCGCGTCATATCCGGATCGGGTCAGGAAAAGCCGCAATTTTTGCATTGATTTATCACTTGCCCAAAGGCCAGGAAGTAAGGTGACGGGCGGCGTGCCTGATACATCAGGGCGGGCTTCGGCCAAGGCCTTCTTCAGTCCGCGAGTTTCCCAAGGAAACAGCAGGGTTCGTAGCAATTTGCGGCGGTGAGGGCCGCGCAGAGCAGGCGCGTTTTCATCCTTCATAGTGTGCATATTAACCTATATTTGAACCTACATATATAACCTACATATATAAAGGCACCGAATTTTGACCGTAAAGCTCATAAGTTTGCGTATCACAACGATGAACTGCGGATTGAGGATATGTAAGTTGATGAAAAGGTCCCAAACTTATACAGAGGAGAAAGAGACGCCTTTCAAAGGATATTGTCATGAAACACATCCTCTTTTCTGCTGTTGCCTGTTTTTGTTTAATGGGTTGTGCATCAACTGGCGGTAGTTATGGTCCCGCTTATGGAACTGACCTTGGCTACCGCAATACCCAACTCCAGCATGACAGATTCCGCGTGAGTTACACTAGCCGTGACGCTTATGAGTCTAGAGACTTTGCGCTCCTGCGCGCGGCCCAAATTGCGGATAACGAAGGCTATAGCCATTTTAAAGTCATTCAGGGCGATATCTATGACAATGGACCCAATCCCATTGCCGCCAATGTTGGGGTGGCGCTAGGAGGCGGCGGGGGCTTTAACCGTTCACGGGTGAATGTTGGCGTCCATGATGTTGAGCGGACAATAGAGGGCCGTAAGATTACTGAGACAATCGAGGTGGTCTTGCTCGCCAGTGCGCCTGCCAATGACCCAAGTGTATTTTCGGCGCAGAGCATATTGAAAAATATTGTGCCGCGGCAGATGGACGCGCCGCATCAGAGCGGCCCCGCCGGTAAATCACCGTAGTTTAAATTGCCTGAATGAGTTAGGTCTCGGGCCTTGTTAGGCAATATAGGTCCTGAAATTCGCGGTGAGTTTTCTTCGTTCCTATATTAATGTCCAGACATCATCGCTTTGTGTTTAGGAAATCCGTCAAAATTTGCCCGATTTCATCTTGTTCCATAACGCCCTTGAAGCGGCTCGCGCCAGGTCCTGTTGCAAAAAGCGCAACATCCTCCCCGGCATGGGTTTCACTATCTAAATTCACGGCGGTTTGTTGTTGGTAATCTTTGGCTTGCACCGCATTATCGCTCAGGGCTGGGCTGTCTGCCTCGCGCACATTTGGACCGTTGTGATAGCCAAGCGTGGTATAAGGTTTCCCGTCGCTCGCCTTCGCATAATCTTTGGCCGCGCCGCCCGCAATAGGGTCCGGGTTGCGCACTAGACCTAGGATTGGATTGCCGCGCACTGGATAGCCTGACAATGTGAAGACATGGCTATGATCAGCTGTGACAATGATGAGTGTGTCGTCACCGGCTTTTTTCTTGGCCGTTTCCACGGCGTCATTCAGGGCCTGCATATCTCGGAGCGCGCGGTACGCATTTGTTCCGTGATGGGCATGGTCGACGCGACCCGCTTCAACCATCATAACATAACCTGTTCCGCGGGGGCTAAGCGCATCTATAGCAAATCCGGTCATTTCCGCGAGGGAGGGTTCTTTAGCTTCATCGCGGTCAGCTTCGTAACTCATATGGGATGGCGTGAATAATCCTAAGATGGTCTGATCTTTGGGTGCGGACCGTAACTCCGCCGCAGTGCTAACATAAGTTCGGCCAGATTTTTTGCGCCAGTCTGAAATCTGATCGTCCGTAAATTTACTGCGGCCGCCGCCTAAGGTAATATCGACCGCGCTTTCCAATAGCTGTCCCGCCAATCCTTTGCAGCGAAATTTAGCGGCGCGTTCATCGACCTCTGCATCCGTTTCCCACCCGCGATCAACCGCATGCCCATACATAGCCGCTGGCGTTGCATGTGTAATGCGAGCCGTCGAAATCACGCCAACAGCCCGTCCTGTTTTTTTAGCGCGTTGCGTTAATGTCTGCGGTTCACGTTTTAATACGCAGCTATTGAGGACCATTTTCTTCACGTCCTCATGCGGTCTTACATTAATGGCGCCTATGTTGGTTTTATATCCTGATAATATGGCTGTGGCTGTTCCCGCACTATCTGGCACTTGTGCATTGGTATTATAGGTTTTGATGAGGGCCACATTTTCAAAACTATCAAAAGCCAGCTCATGTTCTTCGCCTTTTTTGCCTTTGGATTGTCCGTCAAAGATGCGTCCAGCCGTGATAGTTGTAATCCCCATGCCATCGCCAATGAAGATAATTATGTTTTTTGGGGTCGAATTCTTCGCATTTTCCCGTGCGATTTGGACATGCGAGTCGTTGGAATTGCCATTTTCTGCACTTTCTGCTATGCATCCCGTAAGTAAAAAGACGGTCGAAAGAATCAAAAGCGCTGAAAAGTGGTCCAAATAGGGGAATTTGACGGTCATTATGGGGGTCTCTGTGGATAAGTGGCCCTGAAAAACCACGGTTTTAT
>CAYWSI010000172.1:0-3999 GCA_964460585.1 uncultured Algimonas sp. | reverse complement strand
GAGACGGGTAAATTTGAAAAATACTTTAGCGAAAAAGCTGGAACAGGCGACGAATAAAACCTGTTTTTAAAGCTGCATCACGGGATTCGCTTTTCCTCTATTTTTGTGATATACTCGCATCAAATATAAATAAGCGCGGATAGCTTTGAATGAGCTGCCGCGCTTTTGATTTGAGAGAATGAAGGATATTCCAATGGCCGCGAAAAAGAAAACTTCAACCAAGCGTCTATTTAAACCCAATCAACATATCGTTTATCCCGCGCATGGCGTCGGCATTGTCACATCTGTTGACCAGGAAATCATCGCTGGCTTCGACATTGAAGTCTATGTCGTCCATTTCGAACAAGACAAAATGACTTTGCGCGTTCCAACCGCAAAAGCCGCAACATCAGGCATGCGGGCCTTGTCGGACGAGCTAACCTTGAAGGATGCTTTCACAACGCTGAAAGGTCGGGCTCGGATTAAGCGCACAATGTGGTCTCGCCGCGCGCAGGAATATGAAGCCAAGATCAATTCAGGCGACCTTATCTTGGTCTCAGAAGTTGTCCGCGATCTACACAGAACTGACGCGCAACCAGAGCAGTCTTACTCTGAACGTCAACTCTATGAGCGCGCGATTGACCGTATGGTGCGGGAAGTCGCAGCAATTCGGAAAGAATCGCGTGATGCCGCCTTAGAAGACGTCTTGGACACGCTTTCAAAAGCGCGGTCTCGCCAAGCCGCGAAGGCAGCTAAGGACGCAGAAGCCAAGGCGGATTCCGATGAAAACGGCGACGAGGCGGCGGCTTAACGTCTTCAAGACGCGAAAAAACGTCAAATGAAACGTGAAAAAACGTTAAATTTTCTATCTAGCCTGTAATCGTGACGGTGTAGCGCTTGACGTTGCACCATCTCTTTATAATCATTCATCTTGTGTTGGGGCGAGATTGAATAAAGGGATAGATATGAAAAATTCAGTAAAACTACTTTTAATATCATCCGCAAGTTGTGCTTTCCTCGCAGCGTGCGGCGGCGGTAGCAGTAGCAGTGCGCCAACTGCCGAAAATCCACCGCCCCCACCTCCTCCTGTTTCGAGCAGTCCTGCTGTTCCAGACTTCGTTGCCAATGAATATCCTGCGTCAAGCACCTTACGCTCTATCTGCCAGACAGTTCGGACGGATACAGATTTGAACGGCTTACCTAGAGGTGATGTGCAAGGCGAATTATTACATGAATTATTTTGGTTACGCTCTTTCATGAACGAGACCTATCTCTTCTTCGATCAAGTGACGGATAGTGATCCAAATAACTTTACAGACATTCCCGCCTATTTCGATGACCGCCTCACAACAGCGTCAACGGCAAGTGGGCGTCTTGTTGACAGATTCTCATTCATTCAAGCGACTGAAGATTTCGAAGCGGCGAGAAGCGGTGCGCCAACCTTCGGATATGGGGCCAGATTCGCTGCGATACAGACAAATGTATTACCGCGTGACTGGCGCGTTTCTTTCACGCAGGAAGGCAGTAATGCAGAAGCGTCTGGTTTCACACGCGGGGCTCAGATTCTAACAATTGACGGGGCAGATTTCCTGAACGGCACAACTCAAGCTGATATTGATGCATTTAACGCTGGGTTATTCCCCACCGCAATCGGGGAAGACCATGTTTTTGGTGTTAGATTTCCGGATGGAACAGAATCCGATATTACTGTTACCTCCCAATCCATTACAATTGAGCCTGTAAACAGTGTCGACATCCTTGAAAATGGTGATGAGAGCGTGGGTTATATTCATTATGAATCTTTCGGACCTTTCACGGGCCAGGCCCAGCTTTTCGATGCTTTCACCGAATTATCTGATGCAGGCGTAGATGATTTAGTTCTAGATTTTCGTTATAATGGCGGAGGGCTTTTAGATATAGCCGCTCAAATCGGCTATATGACTGCAGGCGAGGCTACAGAAGGTCAGATATTTGAAATCATGGAATTTAATAGCCGTTCACCCAATGTGAACCCATTCACAGGCCAAGCTGTCACCCCAATTCCATTCCATGATACAACGCTCCTATTTTCGAACAACCAAACAATAGCCGCAGGCGTTGATCTCCCAACCCTAGACTTACCGCGTGTTTTTGTTCTGACCACCGCGCAATCTTGCTCAGCCTCCGAAGCCGTCATGAACGGCCTTATGGGGATTGGGATTGAGGTTATTCAAATTGGTACGCGCACCTGCGGCAAACCTACAGGACAATTTCCCATCGAAAATTGCGGCACGACCTATGTACCGCTACATTTCCGCGGTGTGAATGCGCAAGGTTTCGGTGATTACGACGATGGATTTGCACCAGGTCAAGCAACGGGTGCGACGGGCCCTGTCATAGCGGGTTGTGAAGTCGAAGATGATTTCTCTGCACCATTGGGTGACCCAAATGAAGCCATGCTCTCTACGGCCATGATCTATGCGAGCACAGGTAGCTGTCCCACTACGGCAGTTGCAAGCCGAGATGTGAACGGCCCGCAATCGTCCAAAACTGCAGGTACAGTCTCAGATCCGTTCATGGATGACCCGCGCATAAAAACTTATTTCGCAAATAAAAATCGCGCGGAAATGTTTGACTTTAGCGAACTGAAAACAACAGCTCAAATAAATGAGTAGTTTTCCTACTGCAGTGAGGATTGCGATTATGTCGATCCTCACGACCTGTCCTATCGGGCTCGCCGCATGTGCGACGGCGAATGAAGCTCCTCCCAATGGGGTTGCTGCGATTTTACTTAATGCACAGGATCCGGCGTCACGAGAAGCTATTCGGGTTTTTGTGCGTGAAAAAAGCGGTGCAAATGTCATCACCATGCCAGACAGCCTCAGCCAAATGCCGATTTTGAAGAACCATCAGCGGCAGGTAAATTTAGGCCAGCGAGGCAAGACACCTCAGTCCTTTACACCCACTGGGAATTATCGTCTCGTTATGGATGAAAACCAACGCTGCTGGCTTATCCATAGGCTCGGCGATACGGTTTCGCATATGAAGTTACCCGCTAGCGCAAATTGCACGCCATACACACGCGCCTTAAGATAAAATCTCCAAACGCCCCGGATGATCTATCCAAATCATGGGGCCGTTTATCAGCTCTATCCAGCCCCGCACGCGCACACGCGCCCCTGTCAGGCTCACTGGATCTACCTCCGCAAATTGCTTTGCATGTTTTTTCGCAATCGCGATTGTGAAATCCGTTTTATAATCCGCGCCAAAATTCAGATAAATTTGTCCGCGTACATCCGCCGTTGAGGTGATAATCCCTTCGACGATTTGTAGGCTATCTACATATTGCGCGAGCGGGTCAGGATCGGGTTTGCGGATGGCATAAAAACTATCACTCCACAAACCCCGTGACTTATCGCGAGCTTGCGTCTCAAGGCGGTAGAGCGCCTCCATATCTGCATCATCCCCTCGCCAGCTAAAGACACGCGCAAGGCCGAGGCGTAGCATTTCGTCCTGCACCCAAAGATCAGGCGCGCCGCTCTTATCCAGCGTATAGACTTGCGCGACGGCGCGGCCAAAACGGTCACGCCGCTCGCCGCTGTAAAAGAGTTTCACTTGGCGGGTTTTAATCAGCGCAGACAGGCCTGCTTTCGACTCATAGGCGTAAGGCCAAGCCTTTGCTGCGCGCTGCGCTGTACGCGGGGCCTGAATAGCGGAGAGACGGACGGAAAGCTCCTCACCGCTCTCGAGCGCCATGACAAAACTATCGCCGTCGATAATACGGGTGACACGTCCCACTTCGCCTGCTTCCGACGTCTCCGCTGAGGGCAATTTAATATTGCCCATGAGAAGGCAAGACGCCGCCCCCGCAAGCAAGGCCTGCCGCCGTGTGAAGGGCGAGCCACCCTTTGCAGCGAAAGCTCGGCCAGATTTTATGTCAGGTGCATTATACACGCTCTAACTGTTTCACAAATTTTACGACAGGTCGACTCTGAGGACACGGTCAGTAGGCTTGAGAGACAAAGCCCCTTAGAATAAATA
>CAYWSI010000171.1:0-4001 GCA_964460585.1 uncultured Algimonas sp. | reverse complement strand
GCGCCTAAAGCTTCTAATTCGTCGACCTCGCAGGCTTCGGTTTCGAAATATTTTCCAAAAACCGAGGCTTCGCTCTTGGACAGGTTGAGCGCGGAAATACCTTCGGATTTCAATGCACCTTGCCCCTTGTCTGCGGGCTTACATGCCCCCACACTCAATAAAATGATTCCCGCAGCGGAGAGTTTTAAGAGGGATGCGTATTTAAGCGACATGGCCAGTTTCCTGAAAACGATATTAGGGTCGGACGATAACACGCCCGCGCAGCCTAGCAAGCTAGATTTTCCGCTGCGCGACGGGGCTGACCCGCGCGTGCTTTATGTTTTATCCCAGCGGGCCAGCCGAATTTCTCTGAAGGTCAAGCCGAGTGCGCGCGAAGTTCATGTGGTTGTACCTGGCTTGCGGGCCTTTGCAAAAGCGAGAAGTTTTGCCCAGAAACAACGCGATTGGATTGATGTGCAATTGGAGGCCTTACCGCCGCCGCAACCCTTCGTGCCCGGCAATGAGATTCTCTATCAGGGGGAATATTTCCGTCTCGTCAATCCGCCGGGGCGCGGACGGGCGAGGGTGGACCGTGTGGGTCGAAAAATCGTGGTGCCCAGCCCCGACAAAGAGAGTTTCCCCGGACGTGTGCGGCGCTTCCTTATTCGGGAGGCGCGGGCCGAGCTTGAAGCTGCAAGTCATCATTATGCGGCAGAGCTTGGAAAACGCGTCGGTAAAGTCTCAGTGCGCGATACGGAAAGCCGCTGGGGGAGCTGTATTACGCGAAACGGCGAAGGCCATATATCCTACTCATGGCGCCTCATCTGCGCGCCGCCGCAAATCTTAGAATATGTTGCCGCTCATGAATGCGCCCATATGATTGAAATGAACCATAGTCCGGCTTTTTGGGCCGTATGCGATCAAATTTTCGATGATGTGAAAGGCGCGAAACGCTGGCTAAATAAAAATGGCCCAAAACTTCACGCGGTTGGCGCGGAGTTTTGAGAGGTTTTATTGTCTCTGGCATTCAGAAACGTGAAGGGCAGAATCAAACTTTAAGGTAATTGACCTTCTAACCGTGATAATAGGTTTTGAAGTTGGGCGTCTTTTCTGGCCCAGTCTGGCTTGGTTGAAATGGGGAGCTTGGCGGCAGGGGCGTCCGATAATTGCGCGGTCATTGTCTCTTGGAAAATCATCGCGGGGAGGGTTCCGCCTGTCACTTCATCCATTTCTGTATTTTCGTCATTGCCGACCCAAACGGCAGTCACGCGGTCAGGCGCATAGCCGACAAACCACGCATCTCGGAAATCATTCGTTGTGCCTGTTTTGCCAGCGATCATATGTCCGTCAATGCGGGCGCGGCGGCCCGTGCCGCTTTCAACCACTTCGGTGAGCATATAATTCATATCTGCGAGTTCTGGCGCGGTGAGCACGATGGCACTTTTGGTCGCGGCGCGGTCATAGAGCGGCGTTCCGTCAGCGGTGGAAATTGTCAGAATGCCATAAGCTTCCCGTTTGGCGCCCCAATTGGCGAAAGGCAGATAGCTCTCTGCAAGGGCGAGAGGCGTTTGTCCCTGTGCGCCGAGCGCCAAGCTGCGATAAGGTTTAAGATTTTCCAAGCCGAGCTGTTCAGCCGTTGAGATAACAGACTCCCGCCCAACGTCTTCTCCTAGAGCCACAGCCACCGTGTTGAGGGATTTTGCCAATGCATGACTTAAAGTCGTGGACCCTAAATGTTCTTCAGTGAAATTCTCTGGCGTCCAATCTTCAATGGTGATGGGGGCGTCAATAATCGCGTCCCATGGTGATTTCCCAGCCCGCAGGGCCGTCAAATACACAAAGGGTTTAAAGGCTGAGCCGGGTTGTCGTACCGCTTGGGTGGCGCGGTTAAATTGACTCTCGCCGTAATCCTGTCCGCCGACGAGGGCGCGGACGCCGCCTGTACCGTCTAGGCTAATGACTGCGCCTTGCTCTGCGCCGCGCTCTGGGTCCAAATGCGCGGAGAGGGCCGCTTGGCTTGCGGCTTGGGCGTCAATATCTAATGTGGTTTGGACGATAATATCCTGCGTTGGAACGCCAATGCGGGATTCCAAATCTGCCCAAATCCAATCGACGAAATATTGCGCGCCGTCCGTGTTTTTGGGCTTGTGTATGGTGAGGGGTTCCGCTTTCGCCGCCGCGGCGATATTTTCACCGAGCAAGCCTTGCGCGTCCATAGAGTCTAAGATGACGTGTTGGCGCCCGGTGGCGCGGTCAAAACTTGCGACGGGATTAAGTGAGGATGGCGCGCGTAATAATCCAGATAGCATTGCAGCTTCTGCAAGGGAGAGCTCTGCGGCGGGTTTGTCGAAATAGCGTAAGCTCGCATTTTCGAGGCCCCACGCGCCGCTGCCAAAATAAATCCGTGTGAGATACATTTCTAACAGCTCATCTTTGGTAAAATCGCGTTCCATCCAAACAGAGAGCATCATTTCTTGCGCCTTGCGGGAGAGTGTTTTCTCCGGCGTGAGAAAAATATTTTTGGTCAATTGCTGCGTCAGGGTTGAGCCGCCCTGCACATAACGCTTTGCCTTTAGGTTTTGCCAACAGGCCCGCAATAAAGCGCGTGGGTCAATCCCGATGTGATTGCGAAAGCGCTCATCTTCCGTCGCCAGAAAGGTCACAGGAATATGGAAGGGTAGGGCATCTATATCAACGCGCCGTTCTACGGCCGCACCGCGCACTAAAATATCGCGCCCATTACGGTCCATAATTTGTACGGAAACTGGACGATTACTTTCCCAAAGTTTTTTCGGGTCGGGCAAGTCTTTGGCCGAGGCTGCAAAGCCTGCGAGCACAGCCATACCCGACAGATAGGCACAGGCGGTCCCGGCGAGGACTGTATTCATTAGAGCTTTGCGGGTGATACGCATGAGGCAGCGTTAGACCAAGGGGCTTAATCTCCCCTTAACTATGCGGGTATGTTTGGAAAATTGCAGCATAAAAAAAGCCACCCCGAAGGATGGCTTTAAACTCATATGTAAGATGACCTATTCGCGGCCAAATAAGCTCATCAAGATTTGGAACATATTGATGAAAGCTAGCAAGAGGGAGGCTGCGCCAAAGGCTTGCATTTTGCCCTTCATGCTCGCGTCATTTGCATAGGCATAATAGACGCGCTTTAGGTGCTGCGTTTCCCATGCTGTGATGACGGCAATAGCGGCCAATGCAATCACATTGATAATGATACCAAATGTACCACCTGCGAGAACGTTAAGGGCTGGGACGAACATGCCGACTACACCAATCACAACATATCCCATAAAGGCTGCGAAGGCATATTTCACAACAGAGGAGAGGTTGAACTTCGTTGTGTAACCAAACATCGATAATGCGCCGAACATTGCGACAGTCATAAAGAATATTTTCGCCACGATAGTCGGGTCATAAGCTGCAGTCGCATAGGCTGACATTAAGACGCCCATAAAAGCGGCAAAACCAAAGAGGAAAGCCATAACGCCGCCTTTTGACATAGACGGTAATTTACGGCCAACTGCGCCAAAGCCAAACATGATAATGACGATAGCCCCGATTGCGACAATAGGGTTGTAAACTAGTGAAGGGTTAATCACGCCATTCATCATGGCCTGGCCTGTAAAGAAGGCCGTTGTCGCGGTGACTGCCATCGCCATCGCCATGTAGCGGTAGGTTCCGAGCAAGAAGTCTTTCAGCCCGACATCTACAGATGCGCCACTGGCGACATTGGTTGCATTAAATTGGTTCATGATATCTCCTTCAATATCTTGTTTCGCCGTTGTAGAGGCGTTGTGACTTATATAGTCACTTTTATGCGAAAATACAAATACTCACCTCCACTATAATACTTTAGGATTGCTTTATGGAACTCCGAAACCTCGGACATACGGATATTAAGGTCACCTCGGCGTGTTTAGGGACCATGACATTTGGTCAGCAAAACACCGAATCGGACGCCCATGAACAGCTTGATTATGCACTCTCGCGGGGCATTAACTTCATTGATG
>CAYWSI010000170.1:0-4004 GCA_964460585.1 uncultured Algimonas sp. | reverse complement strand
GCAAGCAAAGTTCAAAACCTGCTTTTATTTTGGGATGGACCCCTGTTTTTCTTCTCGCCTTTATCGGTGTGACCTTAGAATTGGTGAAAGGACAAATCTGTCCGCCGGGCGCCTTTGGCATTCCCCAATGTTTCTTTTCATTGGCGATGGTGCTGGCTTGCCTCGCCCTATTTAAGTTTAGCCGTAAGACGCGCGGTCTGGCATGATAGAATTTTTTGAGACCTATCAAATCGGATTTTATCTTTGTTTCTTTTTGCTTCCCTTTCTCCAAGAGGATGTCTCAATCCTCGGGGCCGCGTCTGCCTGCGCAAGCGGCTTAGGTAATCCATTTATTGGTTTTATCTTAGTCGCCCTAGGTTTAACGGTCAGCGCGTCTTTAAAATATGGGTTAGGGCGCGCCGCAACCAGCCGAGCTTGGGCGCGAAAATATGCTGAGAATCCCAAAATATTAAAAGCGGGAGATAGCGTAAAAGGCAATCTCGGAAAGTCGCTTTATATGGCCCGATTTGTGTCCGCTGTTCGCATTCCCTTTTATGTCGGCGCGGGGTTTTTCGCTGTTAGTTTTCCCAAATTCCTATTTTTCGTTATTAGCTCAGCGCTGCTCTATCTCACCATTGCCTTTGGCCTATTTCATATTTTCGGAGAAATTGCGGGCGATAAGCTCAAGATTTATCTGCCGATTGTCGCTTTGGTTATACTTGTCCTGTATTTTGTTATTACAAAAATAAAGGGTAAGAGAAATACAGCCTAACGAAAGTTGGAGAGAATACCATGACAGCTTCTAAAGATTGCTTTGTAAAAATAGCGCACCTCTTCCGCATTCGGGCCATGGTAGTACTTGTCTTGCTCCCGCTTATCTCGGCCTGTTCATCGGTACATAAGCTCGCAGGAACGCCGAACCTATATGCGCAGTCCCCCTATCCGGCTCAAAAAATAGCCTCAAGTGAGCAAGGGGCATCATCGAAAATTTATTATGTGACGGATAGGCAGCAGCATATTCACGACGGCGAATTACAAGGCTATGACCAAAGACGCTCGCCTTCAATGGTATTCGGGGAAGCGGATATAAGCTATGATGATTTATCTTGGAGCGAATTAGTCGAGGTCAGTCAGACCCAATCTGGCAGACCCAAGGTTAAGGTTGAAATCGACGAACTAGATGAAGTTAGTCGTTTCCCGGCAACGCCGCTTGTTTTTAATTTTACCCCGCAAGGCATCGTTGTCGATCCAGAGCAACAAAGAGCTTATAATCAAAGCATAGCCACGATGCAGAAAACCATCGCATCACGCTTAAAAACCTCTGCCCAAAAAGATATTATTCTTTATGTTCACGGGTTTAATAATTCTTTTGAAAATGCGGTCTTGGACCTGAGTGATGTTTGGCATTTTTCAGGTCGGCACGGCGTTCCCATTGCCTATACATGGCCATCAGGGACTGGCAATTTACTCGGATATTTTACGGATAGAGAGTCGGGCGAATATACAGTCTATCATTTAAAAGAAACCATTCGAGTTTTATCGGCCATGCCAGAGGTGGAAAATATTCACATCTTAGCCCATAGCCGCGGGACCGATATTACAACAACGGCTTTGCGCGAGCTCGTTATCGAAACGCGGGCCGCTGGCAAAAACCCGGTCTCAACTTTAAAAATTCGGAACTTGATGCTAGCCGCGCCAGATTTGGATTACGGTGTGGTCACCCAGCGTTTGATTGCAGAGAAATTTGGTCCCGCTATTGGGCAAATTACGATCTATATGAATCAAGGTGATAGTGCTTTGGGTATCGCGCAAACCTTGATGAAAGGTATTCGTTTCGGCAAATTGACGGCGCAAAAACAAAGTGAGCGAGAAGCCGCCATATTTAGGAATATTCGAAATGTCTCCTTTGTGAATGTCAAAGACGTCAAAGGACTGCTTGGGCATGGCTATTTTAAAAATCACCCTGGCGCTTTGTCTGACATAGTCAAAGTTATAACAACCAGTGCAAAACCTGGCTCTGCAGAGCGCCCACTCATAAATGTTGAATCGAATTTCTGGGCCCTAGACCGCTCATATCTAAAAAATAATCAAACGAATTAGACCTCACCACTTTTTAGAGACAGTGGATAATCTCTTGGAGCCGTAAATCTAATGGAAAAATTTCTAAACACGGAATGGTTCGCCTATTTATGCGCACTCATTGGCCCCTTTATTCAAGAGGATGCTGCCGTATTAGGAGCCGCCTCTGCCTCAGTGAGCGGAGTAGGCACGCCCGCCGGAATGTTTATCGCGATAACAATCGGCCTCACGATAAGTGATTTATGGAAGTATTGGTTGGGGCGTGCTGCCATTTCCCAACCTTGGGCGAGAAAACATGCGGAAAGCCCAAGGATTGCAAAAGCTCAGGATAGCATCGTAAACAATCTCGGCAAATCTATCATGATTGCGCGCTTCATTCCCGGAACGCGCATTCCGCTCTATATTGCTGCTGGGTTTTTTCAGGCGTCTTTTCTGAAATTCACGGTCTTTATCTTTTTATCAGCGCTGATTTATATCAGCATCGCCTTTGGACTATTTATGCTGCTCGGCGAAGTGGCCGGCGAAGAAGCTAAGAAATATTTGCCCATCGTCGCAATTGCTGGTTTCGTCCTTCTACTACTCTTCAAAAAATTAAAGCGCCCTGCCGAAGACGGCTAAGGCGCTTTTAAGAGCAAGGGCTGAGCGGGCCTAGTAAAAGGCGAAAGTGCGGGTTTCGATACTTTTTCGTGGTCCAATATTTGGATCTTGATCCGGATACTCAAAAGCGGTGTGGGGTGTGAATCTAGCCGTTCCATCTGTGAGGCTATCATAACCTTTAATTAAGACGACTTCGTCTTTCGTCATTTCTGAGAAATAGGACCAGCGCTGGCTTGGGTTTTTCCGCAAAGCATAAATTTCGCCCACATGTCCCGTATCGGGGAAGAGAATATTGGTTGGGATTAAATCCTTGGGGTCAATCGTTGTGGCATCACAAAATGCCAAGGGCGAGCGCTGCACACAGTCGACTAAGGGACGCCAGACATTGATCTGAATCATCCTGCGGCCCTTCATTTCGGCGAAACGTTTTTCCCCAATTCGTTCTTCGGCGCGGATATGGGCTGTGCGTTCTGAATAATCATTATGGACATGATGGGCGGGTTTACGACGGCTTTTCTTCTCGCCTAACCTGACGATATGGTCGAAAACGAAGACCTCATTTGCGCCTGTTACATCTCGGACGATAGCTTTGACTTCGTCGTAATAGGCGCCTTCAACGTTTTTTTGATTGTCAAAATCGCTCGCTTTCGTCGGAGATGTCACGAGCTGAAAGCCCTGTTTGTGAATCTGAAATGTCTCGCTATCGGGGCGACCATCAAATATAGGTGCATCCATAAAGGCATAGGCTTTATTATAGCTTTGCGGCGCGTCCCCGCCCGAATAAACAACTTCAGGCGTCATTGTCGCATCAGGTTTGATGTAATTAAGTTTGGCTGTGAGATCGCCGGAAACTAACATATTAGGAATGACGATTTCGGAAGAAGCTGCGGACATCTCATTCAAACTTATTTTGGAATTCAGAATTGAAGTGCAGACCCGTTGGGCCAGCACTTCGAAATTATGGGCTTAGCTAAAGTCGAAGAAGCAAAGCTTATTGCCGTCAGCATCTCTGACATAACCGCCATAAAACATATCTGGGATACGCGAACCTGGCTTGCCATCGCATGTCGCGCCAAGAGAAATAGCTTTATTGTAAAGGGCGTCAGCACCTTCACGTGAGCCGCCCGGGAAAGCGACCATAGAGCCATTGCCAACACTTGGTGCATTACCGTCAAACGGCTCACATACAGCGATCTTAGGCTGACTAATGTCTTTACCGATCATTGCAAGACGGCCAACATCAACAAGAACTTCTGCATCGAAAAGCTCAGTGTAGAACTTCTTCGCGGCCTCGATATCTTTGACGCCAATTGTAGTATATCCAATCATAATATGTCCTTTCAGGGAGT
>CAYWSI010000169.1:0-4008 GCA_964460585.1 uncultured Algimonas sp. | reverse complement strand
TATCGCGCTGGCTTGTAGTACTAACTGGGCGGCCTCTGATATGGTCATAAAATAACGCGTCATCTCGCTATGGGTCAGCGTAACAGGGCCTCCAGCTTGGATCTGTTGACTGAATTTTGGTACAACCGAGCCAGATGATCCCAAAACATTGCCAAAGCGCACCATGGATGTACACATGCGCGGAGCGAGTTTTGCCTGCGCCTGAAGGATCATCTCAGCCACCCGTTTGGTCGCACCCATCGCATTGGTTGGCCGAACCGCCTTGTCGGTGGAAATCAGCACAAAATCAGAGACCCCATTTTCAATTGCGGCGGTAAGGAGTCTTAAAGTGCCAAATACATTGGTCCGTGCCCCCTGATCCGGCTGTGCCTCGATAATCGGTACATGTTTGTAGGCAGCGGCATGAAAAACCGTATCGATTTTTTCGTCTTGCATCAACCGATGCAAGTGGCTGGCGTTCATGACCGTGCCAAGTACAGACCGAGACTCGGGAAAATCCCTGTTCTTGTTTTCCGCGCGCAGTTTGTCAAGTTCCTCAGTGATGTGATAAAGATTCTCTTCACTATTATCGAACACGACAAGCTTGGTCGGGGACAAATGCATGATTTGCCGACACAGCTCAGAGCCTATGGAACCACCACCGCCAGTAACCAGAATACGGCGCCCTTCAACCTTTCGGGCGATGAGCTGGCGATCCGGATGGACCTCAGGACGACCTAATATATCGTGAATAGAAATATCCCGAATTTCATCAGCGCGCGCACGACCGGTGATTATTTCATCCAGACCAGGCAAGGTCTGAATTGGTAAGTCGAGTTGTTCCACGCGTCTAAGAACACGCTGATAATCACTACCACCAACCGACGGCATGGCAAGTACGACCCGGTTTACGTCATATCGCTTGAGAACGGCTTTAAGTTCTGCAATGTTGCCTCCGAGCACTGGCAAACCAAACAACATTGAGCCACGAAATTTCGCATCGTCATCGATAAAAGCAACTGGTCGGTAGGCTCCATTCTCAACAAGCATATTCATCAACTGGCGCCCACCAGCGCCCGCACCAAAAATAGCGATCGGTTCGCCTTTCACCGAGTCCTGATACAAACCTTGCCACAATATGCGAACACCACAGCTGCCGATCAGCAGCAAGGCTGCGTAAATCACAAATAGGGAACGAGGGTTGGAACGCTCTGGTGGAAATAGGTAAATCATCATTACCAAAGCCAGAGCTGATACGAAGCAACCTTTGATCAGCTGCCTGAACATCCGATTATTAGTCGAACGGATAATCCAGCGATAGATGCCGAGGCCACTGAAAAGGGCTGCCGTGATCACCGGCATAAGTAGAAAAATATGCCAGGTTTGTTGGAAATCAGTAAAAAAATCCCCGTGACGAAGCGTATAAGCAGCCCACAGAGATACCAGCACCAAAATCGAATCAACCGCAATACTAACTGCTTGCTTTCGGCCACGGCCGGTATTGGAAAGATTGGTTAGAAGCGCATCAAATGTAGCCGAAAACCGCTGAACACCTGATGATGGTTTGGAATCGAATTTCATTACGCCACTTTATTGTCGCCTTAGACCAAAGTATCAAAATAATGCAAATGAGCGAATCAATCAACGACGACGTTAACAAATCGTCTATTTTCTGACACGTGTATCTTACCGCTGATTCGCTCAGGAAAAGATTTTTGAATCGATATTTCCTTCGGTATAAATACCTGTCGCGTTCGGCGCCGGCAGGAAACCAGTATCTGCCAAACTAACTGAGCCGACAGTTAAACTATTCACAAGAACTGCCGTGATTTCCGCCACTGGATACGCCCATTCCAACAGTTGAGAACCGCAGCACAAATTAAGCGTGTCTTCAGTTAAACGCCGCCGCCCCCAATGAGACGAAACAGCAAACCCTGTTTTTTGCATGCAGTATATTTCTTGCCGCACTGATCGTGTCAATTTGGCTACTGTACGCGTGCGCACTGCTACCAAACAGGTCGTTTATGGGGGTATTCGATGGCGTGGCTCTGCGAGACAAATACACAGATCGACGCTTGAGCCAATGGACCATCCGAAAGCTACGCGACTTAGGGTTCAGAGCGTGGCATGCCCAGACCCGCAGAGCCATTCGCCTGCTCGTTTCGTATGCCTGGCGAAGCGTAGTGTCGTAGCCGCCTTGCTACGACACAAACGGCTACGACGCAAACGCCACTGAAAAGCAATTCTTGACCCGCCTGCTCTTACACGCTAGCTACAGCGAACATTACTGCCCGTAACCGAAGACCTGAACTTCAGCGAGTGAAAGCGGATTGGTGCCATTTAACTGAACACGTACCGTTCTACCGCCGACGCCACCGACATCAATGGTGTCGGATGGCTCAGGAGCGTCGCTAAAGTCACGAGAGAAAACCGTCTCTCCGTTTTCATTAAGGACAGACACCGTAAAGTTGGTCAAACGGTTAATGCAACAATTGTCTGTACGGTTGTACAAAACGATGCTCTCAATCGTGCTGAGCTCAGACAACTCCACTTCCCACCATGGCTGGCTGGAATTTACCGTATGCGTAACCGATCGATTGTTATAGATACCATCCGTGTTGCCATCAATCGCGCGTCCGGCTGAACCACCAAAGCCAGTGGACGATTGCGAAGCGATACCGTCCAAGGCGATATTGGTAACTTCGGGTATTTCCTCGCCGATAGTATCCACCAACACGCTGTAGTTGACCGTACCGCTGTTAACTTTAACGCCCACAGACCATCTGCCACTGGTAGCGGCTACCGTCGACACGCTGGCTGAAGGACCAATACCGTCTGTGTCACGAGCAACCGCAGAATTGGTTTCATCGCGCAAGAACAAGTTTACTCGAGCGTCCAGATCATCCCAGATAACCCGCGCTTCGACCAACTCACCCGCTGTGACATCAAAGCGGAAGACTTGCCACGAGTCGATGGTTTCAGAGGCACTGGAGGCGAACTCGAACTCAGCCAAAGGCTCCGGAGGAGGTTCACTTGCGCCTACCTGCAACGTGTACGAGGTACTACCTTCAGCAACGAGGACTGCTGCTGTGTAGATACCACCGTCGCCCGCAGGAACGGTCAGGAACTTGGGTGAACCAAATGCCGAGGTATCCGAGACAACAAAATTGTTGTCCGCATCGCGTACAAACAGCCTGAGCTGCGCATCAGGATCCAGCCATTCCAGGCGAAGCTCAACAGATTCTCCAGCTATGGTCGGGAATTCAAACGTACGGAAACGCCCTGCGCCGTCACTATCACCTGAGGATTCAAACTCGAGTAGCCCACCGTTGCCGCCACCAATTACCTCGCCTTCGCCAAGAAAAGCCAGAAGATTGCCATTCCAGATGCGCCCGTCGATCGCGGGACCACTCACCAGTACAGTAGTGCCGACCACAACATCAGTACCGTCGATTTCAGCACGATAAAGAGCCCCGTCGTTACGAACGAAGTATAGATAACCTTCAATGACATCCATACCACTGACATCAGCCCAGGGAATATCGCCCTGCTGCTCGGCAGGTAATTCAACATCACCAAAGAAGCCACCGTCGGGTGAGAACGCTCGATAAAGTAATCGTGAGTCACCTTCCAATGTGTAGTAGACCCGGCTCAATTCGTAGTCAAAGAACATACCCCCAAGTTGAGAAAGCGCCCACTGGATTTCGGTTAACCCAAAGAGGTCGACAGCTACTCGAGCTTCAAATAAGCCGTCTGTGAGTTGGCTCATCCAAAGCGTCCCGTTGTCATCAGCATGGAACAGTTGCCCACCGACGAACATACCGCCACGTGAGTCAGCCCAACCTGAATTCTGCAATTCGATCGCTGCATCAAGATTAGCGCCGTCAAATGAGATGCCCTCTAGCGCGTTACCATTAGGGTTAATGAGCATTGTGGGTAAAGATGGGATGTCTGGTCGCGCGATCGCGTCCGCTGTTATTGGCAGGAACTTGAGTTTCTGGTGTTCGGTGCCATTGAGAAAATCAGTGT
>CAYWSI010000168.1:0-4038 GCA_964460585.1 uncultured Algimonas sp. | reverse complement strand
CAGTGAGTGCCGTTTTTAAGTTTAGTTTTTTCATGGCGAACTCCTGTTCGAGGCTGACGGTGAGAGAAGATGCCCTCGACCGATGAAACCTCTTTAGGCCCTCGGGTTTGAACCCGCCCTGATTTTGAAATTCATTTCTAATTCAGAATAGTTTAAGTCACTGTAATATAAGTATAATTTTCCAAAAATTCTTGAACTTCGTCCAAAGCGGCATTGGCTTCGGGGATAAAATCATCGAAAATTTGCCAAACATGAGGCAGTCCGCCGCCCCAACTTTGCAACGTTACGGGTGATTTGGCAGCCCTAGCCTTGGCGGCGAATCTCACACTGTCATCATATAGGACTTCGCTATCACTGGCTTGGATGAAAATTGGCGGTAGATTGGAGAGCTCGTCAAAAATGGGAGATTGGTCGGGATCAGCGGGGCTCATGCCAGACTGTTTGGCCATTGCGAGCAATAAGATGATGCGGGGTATCTTTTGCACCGGGGCTAATAAAGGGTGCAGCATTCGGTCTGTTGCTAAATTACGCTTCATAGAGGGGCTAGAGAGCGTGGCGTCAATAAGAGGTGAGAAAGCCACGATGGCATCGGCTTGTCGCCTACTATTTTTTCTTGCCCAATTTGCGAGCATGAGGACAAGATTCCCGCCCGCGCTATCACCAGCCATTGCCAGTTTTGATATTGGCGCTGGGCCATCAGGGCCATTTTCCAATATCCACTGATAGGCTGCGCGGGAGTCATCAATTGTGTCGCGCCGCGTGTTTTCTGGCATCAAGCGGTAATTTGGCGCGAAAACGGCCATGCCTGTGCGGCGGGCGAGCTGTACGGTGAGGGCGCGGTGGCTGATATCACTGCCAACGGCGAAAGCGCCGCCATGTATATAAAGAAGGCGGCGGTCTGCATCACTATCAGCTAGAAGCGTCCAAGCGCCTGTGATCTCGTGGCCGTCGACGTTTATTGTGTCTTGGCGAAATTCGACACCCTCATAGTCGCGCGCGAGGCCCGCAGCGTCGAAATGTTCCCGCTTGTCTTCCCAGCCGCTGGTGGAGAGGGCAGATTTCGCGGCAGCCCCGTTAAACATCTGCTTAATATGGGCGTTGAGGGCGTCCATCCCTTCGGAGGGTGCGGCACTCGCAAAAAGTTCTGGCGTCGAATCATATGGCGTCAGGTCTTCGCCCTCATGCTTCGCCGCATTTCGCCGTAAATAAAAGTAAGCGCCACCCAAAAGAAGAAGCGTAATAGGGACAGGATGAAACATGAGACGGGCTTAAGCTGCGAAAAGGAGAAGTCTAGCGTCAATGGTGCAGAGCGAGGCTTCAGTAACGACAGCTTGGGGGCGAGCTGCTCCGTGAATTTTTCTATCGTTGGTCTTCCGTGCACATATTTTTGAACCGTGATTTATATTCGGCGAGAGTGCCGAGGCCGACGTTCGCGCGAGTCGCATCAATGTCGTCTGGGTTTTCAAAAGGGAAAGGCTCCCATGTGCCGGGACCGGAGCAACGGCCTTGGGTCGCATAACGTTGCAGTTTTTTTATTCCGTCTATGCCGTCAGCATAGCGAATTTGGACCCGGTCATAAAGATAGGCATAATTGGATTTGGACACGCCGGGTGCGTCCAATTCCGCTTCGATTAAAGTGAGGACGTCTTGTTGGAAGTCCGGATTTTGATCTGCATGTTGCGCAATGAGCCATGCATGGCGGGCTGCGTTATCCCCGTCAATATCATCCCGAAACCAACCGCGACCGTCCAACATCTTTTGTAGTTCGGCCGTATTGAATTTATCGACTTTGGACAGTCTAGAAAATATATCGGGTCTGAATGCGTCATATTCGGCTTCCGTTTCGAAATGGGCTTTCGCATCAGCCTCCGATAGAAACTTTCGGACGGATTGATCCACATCTGTCATATATTTTAATTTTTCGGCGGGCGAAGGAAAATCAGTTTTTTCGATGAATTCCATCATGGCTGAGAGCTCTTCATCCCTTTCAGACCAGAATGCCTCTGCCGTCTTAGGGTCAAAAGACATGAAGGATTGGTCTGATCGCATCTTCCCTATGTCGAGAGGCGACAGGTTTTTCACGCTTTCGGGGGTGAATATTTTTGACATCATTTTGGCGCTGAACGCAGTCTCCAATACGGTCTCGTGATTGATATTTTCGATGAGCTCTGGTGCTGGCAATGTCACGCCAGCTTTCACGCGCGTCAAAATGTCAGCACGAGAAGCCGCATGGAGAACCGCGCGTTTTTCATTCATGACGCAAAAGCGTAAATTATATTCAGGCGATTCCGGGGTGCCGTGTTGGTCTTGCTCACTAATCCGGTCCATCCAAAAATGATAAGCGTCGTGAAACGCTTTCAGGGTTTTTGGATTCGTCTCGCCCGGCTTCATCTCTGCATAATATTTATTTGCGAGCTCGGGCGTTTGCACGACAGCATTCAGGCGTCGTTTTAAGGCTGCGCGCCGGAAGTTTATTCGAATTTGTGCCGCAGGGTCATCGGCATAGGCGGCGACGATCTTATCTGTGTCAAAGGCGTCTGCTTTTGCCGCTTCAAGCGCCTCAGCAGATACATTCGCGCGTAGCTCTGTCAGGGATAAAGAACAAATAGGGTCATCCGTTGTGTCCGTGATTTTGAGAAGCTCTTTAAAATTTTGTGGCCCTTGAGGCGCCTGCGCGCAGGCGGCTAGAATTAAGGCAGTGGAAAGCGCTAATGTTCTCATATCCAGATACCCCTATCATTGACCAAATTGCGCGATACGGATTCTCGCACAGGCAATTTTATAATGTTATAAAGTCACATATTTAGAGGTGTGTCAATAATTACTTGAGAGGTGTGCGCGAGACATATGGCATCAATTTCCGCGAAAAACTGACCAGCCTGTTTTTTGAACCAGGCGCTCTAAAGCCATTGTGCCAAGTTTTGAGTTTCCGCGTTCATTGAGACCAGGGGACCAAACAGCGATAGAGGCGACGCCGGGGGCGATGGCTAAGATGCCGCCGCTCACGCCAGATTTTCCAGGCAGACCGACGCGGTAAGCAAATTCACCTGAGCCGTCATAATGCCCGCACATCATCATGAGCGCGAGGATGCGGCGCGTGCGCTCTCCAGACAAAATTGTCTGAGGCGTGTTGCAATGTAACCGCCCGCCAGAAATCAAATAGCGTCCTGCTTTGGCAAGTTGGAGGCAAGTCATGGAGAGAGAGCAAAATTGGAAATAGGTCTGCAAAGTGACGTCGACGGGATGTTTTATATTTTCAAAAGCCCGCATATAATTGCCTAGTGCGAAATTGCGGAAACCTGTTTCCTGCTCACTCTTGGCGATGTCTTGGTCAATGTGAACGGTGTCATCCTCAGTTATCTGCCGCATGAATTTCAAATAGGCGTCTGGGAGAGACTTGGGTTTATGACTGCCGAGCAATGCGTCCGTGACAACAATCGCCCCTGAGTTGATAAAAGGGTTGCGCGGGATGCCTTGTTCGGATTCTAGCTGAACGATTGAGTTAAATGGGCTGCCGGATGGCTCGCGGCCGACGCGTGACCAAAGGGCTTCACCGACAGAATCCAGCGCCATTGTTAGAGAAAAAACTTTGCTGATACTCTGGATGGAAAAGGGAATATCCGTATCACCTGCGGACGTCGTGTTTCCATCTATGTCGACAATAGACATAGCGAAATGATCGGGCGAGACACAGGCGAGAGGCGGGATGTAATCCGCCACAGCACCGCGGTTGATCTCCGCCGCCATGTCCGCAGCGATATCGTCGAGGATGGTCCGTAGTTCGCTCTGCGTCATTATGTTTACATCTATACACGAAGTATGTTCGCTAAGATGCTCTCCTCATCTTGGGCCATGGTTAAGCTATGACTCATGTCATTGAATGGAGTCTAAGAGGTTTTGAAGCAATCGCTTTATGGGATTTTTTTGGTAAGAGGTTTTGTGCGCTTGCGTTGTGTTGCTTGCTCGCTAGAGATGACTGTCAACACATAGGGTCTTCGAAATAGGATGCGGGCGCATAAAGCGCCCGAAACCAAATTA
>CAYWSI010000167.1:347-4098 GCA_964460585.1 uncultured Algimonas sp. | reverse complement strand
CAGTCGCTTTCCAGATAACGACTGCCGTTCGTAGAAGGGACGTTAGGCGGCATCGGAAATGTAATCCATTTTGATTAGTATATTAGTCCCTTGAGTGGCGGCCAAATCCGATTACGAATCTTCTATGGACGATGATCTAAGAAACCGAATTACGAAAGATATCCGAAAATCTGGCTTTGGCTCGGAGATGTTGGCCACACAAAAACTCATTGCTGACGGATGGGATTGCATTTCGAGCGCCTCCTACTTCGATTTGGATAGCCGGATCACCCGCGAAGTCGATCTGGTCGCGATGCAAACGCGGAAGCTAAATGGGGGGCTTATCTACTTCGTTCTCTGCGTAGAGGTCAAGAAATCGAAGCAGCCTTGGGTCGTGTTTAAGCGTAGTGTCTCGCTGGATCGATATACTGGTAAGCTCCTGAATTATGTGAACATCTCAGCCAATAATGGCTCTGTTGAGGAGCAAATGTTCTCAATTGGCCCGTGGGACGCATCTTGGTCGGGATACGGAGTACATGAAGCGTTTAAGGAACCAAATCAGGCCTCCCGAAGCTTCGCTGCAACGATTACTACCTGCAAAGCTTCTGACTATTTGGGGAGGGCTCAAAAAGCCTCTCTCGAATCTGCGTTAAAATCCAATGATGGAAATTGGAAAGGCCTTTACTTCGTGCGCCCTATCGTTGTTCTTGACGCCCCGCTCTTCAGCGTAGAACTCGACCCATCTGGAGAGCTGATTGTTGAGCCGATTGCTCACGGTGAAGTTCGCCACTATTTTGGGACTGATGCGTATGAATCCTATAACTATGACATTGACTTCGTAGCTCTGTCAGAGTTGGAAAGTTATTCCAAGGGAGTAGTTCATCTATTGAATCGTATGCATGAGGCTTTTGTTTAGAGCCCTAGGCGGGCGCGGAACTACATGCCGCCTAACAAATCGATGCAGTCGGACCTTTGACCCAGTCCTACGTTTGGCTACGCCAAGCCTCGGCCTGCGTCAAAGGCCGCTGATCTCAAACGTTAGGCGGCGTCGCAAGTGTCTACCGGGCCATGGGGCTTCCTAGCTCCGGAAAGCAGACATACAGCCTTGCGCTGTGAATAGCCGAATTCGGCCAGGAACGGACCCATGGATGAGGTTTACCGATGACCAGGAAGCTCTCTCAGCTCCTCAACCCAGCGGGAGAACTCGCTTTTCTCTTCAATAATGAACTCGTCGAAAACTGCACGGTACATAGGGTCACCAATACCAAAAATCTTAATCTCATTGACCATTTCTGCCCAGGCCACTTCAGACATTAAGCCGTCGCGATAGAGATCGTGTGCAAGCTCGAAGTAGCCCCAACGGCCCAAAGCGAACATTTCTAGCGCTGCGACCTCTTCGGGCGCAAAACCTTCTGTGTCCCATGCCTTTGTCGCAAATTTTTTGGAATACGCTCTTAAAAATGCGTCGCTCTCTGCAGCTGAGCCAAAGCTAGCGATACTGGATGCAATTACCACGGAGTTTAGCTCAGCTATCGCAAGCCGCCGGTCTTGTTGAACTTGAATTCCCAAAAAGACCAATGATCCGGCGATCAAAGCCAAACCGCAAAACTCAGTGATCACTTTCCATTTACCTTTCATTCTAGGTCCTATCTTCTACGAATATCCGGTGCTACTTTAACAACCAGCACGGGTGACCTGACACAGTTCTCAAACATTTCGCTCGTCCGGTGTGGGTCGAACTCGGAAGTTTGATCAAGTCCAACGAAGGACTGCTATCCGGATAGCCGACATTCGGCGAGATACCAGAATCGTCGCTCATCGGCCAAAAAGAGACACTCAATAACCTATGCGGTCAGCGTCATGCGCCTGCATAATCAGCCAATCTTTTTTTGGTTTGAGGAGCAGAAGTTGCAGGAAGTGAGTTTCAATGGATTCAAGTATTAATCCGCAAGAACTTTATGTAGCACTGAGAGACTCAACCAGGGCAACAGTGGGAAAATATGAGAGCGCGGTCTTACCTATCTTCTCCCGGGAGCACGGGAGGTTCAAGGCACTAGCAACTTGCGTGCTTCTTGATATTGATCGAGCGCTCTATCTCGTGACCGCTGCCCACGTTCTGGACAAAAGAGAGTCTTTAACGTTGTACGCATATCGCAGCCCTAACCTATTTTCACTAAACGGTTGGTCGGTGAGTACCCCTCCACCGAGCAATGATCGCGACGCGGACCGTATCGACATCGCCATCTACCGCGTACCTGCGGAAGACGTTCAGCTGCTCAGCTCAGCTACGGCGATTCAGGTTCGAGATTTTTCAAAAGACCTTAGTACCGCAACATCAAAGAGCTACGCTGTATTGGGCTACCCATATTCGAAGAACAAGCGAGCTTTCCACAGAACGCAGGAACAGGGGAAGATGAAGCTTTCGCTGGCGGCCTATGGCGGCAACGGAGTAGTCCCTTCGGAGGATGAGGCTAGGAGACTAAATTTGTCTCCGCAACAACACCTTCTCATTGACCATGCCCCAAAGAAGTTGATAGATGGGAAAGGAGAGTTTACGAACTCTCTAGGATTTCCTGGAATGAGTGGTGGCGCTGTGTTTTCGCTAGGAAACCTGGGAGAGAATACCAATCCAAGCCCAACTGCAGGCAAACTAGCGGCCATCATGATAGAGCACCATGCGAAACCCGCTTTGGTGGTAACCGTTAGAATAGACTTGATCGCCCAAATGATTCGCGCGGAGATGATGAGGCCGAATTCCGTATTAGCCCGGAACTGAGAGCAGCGGCCAGTGTTAGACTTCTAACGCGGAGCAGTCGAATGCCCAATTAATCCAGGTTGCATTGAAGCTGCGATTCCCTCCAAACATATGTGTAAGTTAATACATGTAAGGCAGCTCCGAGTCGCTAGTGGTCTACCGACTATCCAATTGGAAGGTCCGCTTTGCAATGCGGAACTACACGCCGCCTAACAAATCTATGCAACGGAAAATTGACCCAGTCTTTCGTTTGGCTACGCCAAGCCTCAAGCCTGCCTCAATTTCCGCTGATATCAGACGTTAGGCGGCGTCTACAGCTTAATATCAGTTGATAGCCCAAAGAGATTAGATCATGTCGAGCATTGGTGAATCTACTCCTGCAGTTATGATGATTTCTTGCGCTGCAAAAGTGTAGGCCGTTGATTCATTTACTCGAGGAGTTGCGTTTTGTCCAGATCCTCACTATTCAATACAACCGAAAATGACTCCAAGCACGCTTTGCCGTAGATAAATGATAAGGACATTCCATCTAACATTGACTCACTCGCATAGAAATGTGCTTTCACTCTACTGTCTGCTTGCTCAGTATTTAGATTCACGCTCAGCATGCTTCCATCCACTCCCTTGTATACCTGGATAGAGGCCAATGAGAGATTTAGGATAGATGCGGGGGCTTGAATCTTGATAGCCCAGGTATCTTCATCCCATAGATATTCTACAGAAGCTTGTTCTGCGTACTGTGAGAACTCAGGGTCCTGTTCACATGAGAGAGTAAGCGCAGAAATCTCTGCGGTAGCAAGTATGGCAATAGTGAGTAACGCTACATATTTCATTAAACGGGTAGAACCTTGCGGCCAAATCTTCTACACACCATATCAAAACTCATCCTTCGACGTTTCGAGCCTTATTCGGCTGATTTCATAGCAGTGGTACTGACTATTAGTCTTGGGTTGATCCATAGTTCGCTTTGCAAGGCGGAACTACACGCCGCCTAACCAATCGATGCAACGGAAACTT
>CAYWSI010000167.1:0-337 GCA_964460585.1 uncultured Algimonas sp. | reverse complement strand
ACTCTAAGGTCCCGATTCTGACGGTTGTATATTCTTGCGGTGAATACTTTACCAGATGGCACTCTCTAAGCTTTCCGCTAGCAGGGTCTCTTACCTGGATTCTTTGGAATTCGCGCATTTAGTATTATTGCGGCTAGGGGACACTATTCGAACGAATATCGCCCGCGTTTACAACCGATTGGCCTTGCGATGCGGAACTACACGCCGCCTAACCAATCGATGCAACGGAAACTTGACCCGGGCCTTCGTTTGGCTACGCCAAGCCTCAGTCCCGCCTCAAGCTCCGCTGATCTCAAACGTTAGGCGGCACTTGTAAATTCTCTTCCAAACCCGAGGC
>CAYWSI010000166.1:0-4127 GCA_964460585.1 uncultured Algimonas sp. | reverse complement strand
TGCCCCAATAGATTTTCTCCGCGCGTCGGCTTTGAAAAGCGCGGCCAGCCCATTTCGCTGAAGCCGCCGTTTTCGCAATCAGCAAGACACCAGAGGTGTCACGGTCAAGGCGGTGCACAAGCCGGCACCCCTCGCACAAAGTTGGTAACATGCCATCGATATGGCGCGTGGTTTTCGTCCCGCCCTGTACAGCTATGCCCGCAGGTTTATTAAGCGCGATAAGCGCGTCATCTTCGTAAATTACCAACCCCCGAATAAAGGCGGCATCCGCCTCTGACACAGGTTTAGGGCCTGACATATCCGACGGGTCAGGCAGTGGCGGCACGCGAATAATTTGCCCACCCTCAATCCGCGCATTGCCTTTAGCGCGTTTCCCGTCCAGCCGAATTTCGCCTTTACGCAAGAGCTTTTCAACTTTGCCATGAGGAATATGCGGGAACTGCCGCTTAAACCATCGGTCTAGCCTTTGCCCCGCATCATGGTCAGCTATCGTCAATTTTTGAACGCCGCTCATGCCGTGCCTCGCATGAGAAATAATCCGAGCGCCACAGCCGCAATTGAAAGCACAACCGAGGCGCCGATATATCCAAAGAAAATCCCGTAGCTTTTGGATTCCAGCATCCGCATGGCCTCTAATGAAAAGGCAGAGAACGTCGTAAAGCCGCCTAAGACACCCACGCCCGCGAAGAGCCGAATGGAGTTTGACCCCTCGGGTGCCTCTCGTATCAACCATCCCATGAGCAAGCCCATCAGTAAGCCGCCGATAATATTTGCCAAAAACGTACCCAGCGGAAAGCCTGGACCATATAAGCGCAACATAGCCAGGCTTAAGCCATGGCGCGCACTCGCGCCTATCGCTCCGCCTAATGCGACTGTTAGAAAACTCGTCATGCGGGCCTCCTAGCTGCGAGCTGGCAGAAGGCCAACAAAAAAGCGGAGCCTGACGGCTCCGCTTAACAGTTCGATATTAGGTGAATGTCCCTGATTAAGGCTGGCAAACATACATGTAATTGCCGCAACGCTTCATGAAGTGAACATCCGTGCCATTGGCTGACCGAACTTTAAAGGCTTCCAAATGGGTGGGGTCTGTGACGTCCAAGGCTGAGAATTGTAGCGCATGACTGGATCCAAACCCGAGAAGGCCCGCCGTACCTCTTGGCAAAGTATCATTGCTGAACATGGAGGCATCCATGTCTCTAAATGAACCATATCCCAGTGAGCGAGCTAGAACATTCAAGAAAGCTCTATCACTGCCGCCGGCCTGATAAGCTGCGGATAGTTTGCGGTAGAACCCATCTGGCGTAAGCGAAAGAGAATTTCCGAATTGAGGATTAGACCCAAGATAGGGGATGCTTTTCGGCGAGGATGAAGCCACATTGAACAAAGCTTGAGATGATGGTCCGCAAATACGTCCGGCAACAGACGGTGCTCTGGGTTTCACCACGGCTTCAACGATTGGCGTCTTAACAACGGGCGCTTTGGCGACTGGCTTGATGGGGCAAGAGGCTGCATCAACTTCTAAAGACCCATCCCAACACTCAAAGTTTTTCGCAGGTGGCTGCACAGGGCACGCGGATTGCTGCGTGACAACGCTATTATCCCAACACGTAATCTTGGCAGGACAGGCCGCTTCATTTTGTGCGGTATCGCCATTCCAACATGTCACAATAGCCGCCGTCGGTGACGTCGTCGTCGTGACCACGGGCGCCGCTTTCACAGCTTTTTCTCCGCCAGCACAGGCTTTGAATAAAAAGAGCATCGCCAATAATGCGAGTAAAGCCAAAAGCAACCATTTGAGCCAACCCCAAATTCCGCCGCCAGTTGCGACAGCTGCAGCAGGGGGCGCGGCGGCGACCTTTGCGGCAGCCGCGACAGGTGCAGCAGCGGCGGCCATTACAGGCGCAGCTACTGGCGGCGCAGAGACAGGTGGTGGTGCGACAGGTGGGGCAGCGACAGGTGCCGCTTTCATAGGCGGCGCTTTAACGGGCACGGCCTTTTTCTTAACTGTATTTACCTTAGCGCTCGCCGCAGCGGCGCCTAGCCCAGCAACAGCGACTGCCCCTGCTGCCAATGGCTTAACAGTTTTCCTTGTCTTTTTGACAGGCTTGGGTTTGGGCTTAGGTTTAGGTGCTGCTTTAACAACTTTTTTCGCGACGGGTTTAGGTGTGGCTTTCTTTACGGTTGCCCGCCTGCGGGTTCCGATGAGGTAAGCTGCGCCAGTCGCTGCGGCAGCGGCAGATCCATATCCAACAGATCGCGCAATCTCTTTATGATTCCCCGCCCGTAAGATGAACCCATCTTTACCATCAGCGCCTTTTCCATAGACATAGCGGTTTGCGACTTTCATATTTTTGCGAACAGATGCGAGACCTTTGTCCCGTACAGCCGCCGTCGGATATCCTTCGGAAATCAGAGCCAGTTTACTATTTTCAAAATAGGTAAAGTAATATTCGCCGTCGTCACCTTTGAAAGATTCAAACCCAACTTTTTTGCCTTTTGTCGCTTTTCTGTAAGCTGCGACAGGCATATAGTTTTGTTCGACATTTTTTGTTTTGGTTTTCGGTTTTGCGGCCACTTTAGGTTTAGATGCGGCCTTTGGCTTTGCAGCCGCTTTAGGCTTAGGGGCAGCTTTTTTAGCGGGCGATGTTCTTTTCACGGCACCCGACATACGGCCTGACACATGCTCCGCCTTTGCCAAACTCGTATAATCCGGACTAATTGCGATTTCTTGACCATTTCCGGCTCTGAGTGAGAAACCATGACGTCCGCGCGCGCGGGTATCAAATTTAAATCTCTTTGCGATTTTCGCATTTTTTTTCACGGACTCGATACCGTTATCCCGTCCCGCCGCACTTGTGTAAGCTTGGCTGAGCATGGCTATATCACCATCTACATAGCGGCAAAAATAGAAGTCCTTATCAACGACGAATTTTGAAAATCCATTGTCTTTAGCTTTAGTATGTTTTGCGTAAAAATTGACGGATTGATATTCGTCATCATTGCGATCAGCCATTTTATTCCTCCCAGAATTATCCCCAGATAAAACTTAAGCCATAATTAAGGAAAAGTAAATGAATGCACCCTGAGGGAGAATTTTCTGATCGAATTAGTTTTGTCGTAAAGCCCTAGACAATCATATTATTCTTGAGGCGGAAGATAACGAATAGGAAGCGCCCCAATCCGGCCATCTCTATCCACCTGCACGTCCCAAACAACATCGACAGGTTCAGACAAAAGAACGGACTCTAATTGGCGAGAGGATTTAATCGGCGTGTCATTGACGTTCAAAATAAAATCACCAGGGCGCAAGCGATTGTAATTCGCAGCAGAACCTCGGCGAACTTTCAAGACCATTACGCCTTCGAGATAAGGATCAAACCCTAACTCCTCGCCCAGTGCAGGGCTCATATTCACAATAACGGCGCCATTAAATGGATGCACACCTTCCAAGTCTCGTTCATCGCGGAGCGGGGTTTCTTGGGGTGTGTCAACCCGCACCTGCGTTGACCGGTTTTGTCCATCCCGAACATATTCAATCGGGACGGTTTCGCGCGGCCGCAGCGTCGCCAGTTTAAATCGCAGCCCGCTATCGTCATTTATATCTGTTCCGTCGACTGTTAGGATAACGTCACCCTTATCCAATCCTGCCTGTTCAGCCGGACCGCCGACCAATAGCTCATTAATGACAGCACCCTTAGCTCGGTCCAACCCCAAGGCAGAGGCCATAGTCGCATCGATACTATTGGTGCGTGCGCCAATCCACGGCCTTACAATTCTGCCTTCGGATAAAGCTGAATCAATTGCGCGCTCCACAAGTTCCGCCGGGATTGCAAATCCAATCCCGTTTGAGCCGCCAGAACGAGAGAAAATCGCCGTGTTCACACCGATAAGCTCGCCTTGTAAATTCACAAGCGCGCCGCCAGAGTTTCCGGGATTGACGGCAGCATCTGTTTGGATCGCGCTCGAAATATCAGACACATTTGTTCGCCCCAAAGCGGAGATTATCCCAGAGGTTACGGTCTGCCCGACCCCAAAAGGATTACCAATCGCAAGAACAATATCCCCTATTTCTGGTTCACTCGCCGCGCCAACGCGCAGGCTCGGCATAATTTCGCCTTCCGTATCAA
>CAYWSI010000165.1:0-4170 GCA_964460585.1 uncultured Algimonas sp. | reverse complement strand
ATGCCGACACATCCTTGGCTACCTAATGCGATGGTTGCGCCGACACCTGTGTCGGCCTTGCTCCATGCTGTGGCCGTGGTGAAAGCGGGCGTGTTCACCATGCTCAAAGTCGTGACCTATACCTTTGGTCCCGCGCTCACCGCAGCGACGCCGTCCTCGACGTGGCTCGCGTGGATTGCCGCGATTTCCATTGTGCTCGCCTCTGTGATTGCGCTGCGCCAAGATAATCTCAAAGCGCGGCTGGCCTATTCGACTGTCTCGCAGCTCTCTTATATTACGCTTGGCGCGATGCTGGCGGTTAGCATGGGTATCCTTGGCGGCGGCTTACAAATTGTCATGCATGCCTGGGGTAAGATTACGCTCTTTATGTGTGCAGGCGCGATTTACACGATTGCGCATCGGACGAATATTTCACAGCTTGATGGGTTAGGGCGGACCATGCCTTGGGTCTTTGGTGCGTTTCTTGTTGGCGCTGTCTCAATCATCGGCATCCCGCCTATGGGCGGTAGCTGGCCGAAGTTCCTTCTCATGATGGGCGCGGTGGATAGCGGTATGGCCATTTTGATTGCCGCGCTGATTGCCTCGTCAATTTTGAACATTATTTATCTTGTCCCGATTGCGGTGCGCGGATTTATGAAACCGCCCGCTAATCCAGAAGATGATGCGCATATTGCCGAAGTCAGGAAAAAACATCGCTGGGTCATTATTCCGCCTGTTATTACGGCGATTGGCTCGCTGGTGCTATTCTTCTTCGCTGGCGGTATCATCGACTTCCTGAAACCCATCCTGCCCGCAGGAGGCCTGTAATGAGCGAAGAAACAGACATGGCAGTTGAATCAGAGCTGGAGACAACGCCGATGGATGATATACATCCGGCAGCTCGTCCATTCCTTTTTCTGGGTGAGCTGAAAACGCGTCGTAATTTTATTTGGTTGCCCCTTATAGGGATGATTATTTGTGTCATCCTTGGCGTTATGCACCCGCAGAAACATCCGCTGCCTTATGAGCAATATATCCCGGGGAGTTGGGCGATTTACGGCTTTATTGCCTACAGCCTGATCGTGCTATCCGCCAATACGCTATTCAAGTTCCTCGGACGCGATGAAGAGTATTACGGGGAGGGCGGCCTGCCAGATCCCGAGGTTTCGACCGATCCGATGATTACGGGGGAGGTGCATCATGATTGAGCAACTTCCATTCTTGGCCGAGATAAATCCGGGTCTCTGGGTCATTCTGGCTGGCTTGCTGTGTACGTTGTTGCCGATTGGTCACGCGCGCAAAGCCTTTGTCATTGCTGCGCCGGTTTTCGCGGGTCTTTTGATATTCAAACTCCACGGACTGGACACAGGTGCGCATTTTGGCGGGCAGATGGTCTTTGGTGGGATTGAGCTGACAACACTTCGAATAGATAATCTCTCTGTGGTGTGGGGCTATCTCTTCTGCCTCGCGGGGGTCATTAACGGTATTTATGCGTTGCATGAGAAATGCCGCATGACGGATAGTTCCGCGCTGATTTACACAGGTGCAGCCATAGCGGGCGTGCTCTCCGGCGATATGATTACGCTCTTTATCATGTGGGAATTAACCGCGATTTCTTCAGTCTTCCTGATTTGGAAAGGCGGCGACCATGCTTATGCGGCGGGCGTTCGCTATCTCGCTATCCATGTTTTTTCTGGCGTGATGTTACTGGCAGGGGCCGTCATGCATGCCCAAGCCAATGGCGGTGATTTCATGTTCAACCATATCGGCCTAGATAGCCCCGGCGGTTGGCTCATGCTGCTCGCGATGGGGATTAAGGTTGGTTTCCCCGGACTGCATATGTGGATGCAGGACGCTTATCCGAAAGCCTCTATTACAGGCACAGTTATCCTTGCGAGTTTTACAACGAAATTTGCCGTCTATGCACTGGCACGCGGATTTGCAGGCACGGAAATCCTGATTTGGATTGGCGCGATTATGACCTGTTTCCCTGTTTTCTTTGCCGTAGTTGAAAATGATCTGCGCCGCGTTTTGGCTTATTCTCTGAATAACCAGCTCGGCTTTATGGTCTGTGGTATTGGGATTGGCACTTCGCTCGCGCTGAACGGCGTGGTCGGGCAGGTCTTTGTCCATGTTATTTTTAAGGGATTACTCTTTATGTCTATCGGCGCGGTGATGTACCGCACGGGGACGGCCAAAGCCTCAGAGCTTGGCGGGCTCTTTAGGTCTATGCCTTATACGACGATATTCTGCCTCATTGGGGCAGGGTCCATCGCGGCTTTCCCATTGCTCGCAGCTTTTGTCACCAAGGCGATGATCTTGGCAGCGGCTGTTGAGGAGCATCTCTATATCCCATTCCTTATGATGCTCTTCGCTTCCGCCGGTGTGATGGAACATTCAGGCATTAAGGTGCCTCACTTTACCTTCTTTGCCCATGATAGCGGACGGCGCGTCAAAGAAGCGCCGTGGAATATGCTCGCGGCGATGGGTATTGCTGGATTCCTTTGCATCTATCTTGCATTGCCAATTCCTGGAGGCGGATATCACGCGCTCTATGATCTTATGCCATTTGAGCTCGATCACGCGTATAAGCCTTATACTTGGGATCACGTGGTCTTCCAGATGCAGCTTCTTTTTGCCGCGATATTTGCCTTTACGCTGCTCAAGCGTTTCAAGCTTTATCCCGCAGAACGTCGCGCCGAAATCCTCGACGCAGATTGGACCTATCGCAAAATGGGTCTGAATATCGCGACATGGGGCTCGGCGATGTGGGACCGCTTAGCTGCCCATATTAACCGATTGCGGAAGCAATGCCTCTTAATATGCGGACGTAGGCTCTATCAGACGTTCTCACCTGCAGGCGCAGCCTCCGAAGCCGCTCCGTCAGGCTTGGCGGCGGTCTTGACAGCAGGTCTCTTGTTTGTCGTTCTCTTGGTGGCCTATATTGCCCGATAATTCGAAACATATCCTCAGTCTGACGGCGCAAGTTGTGAGCGCCCATGCTGGCGCGCATAAGATGAGCCCAGATGAGCTGACGGATATGATTGCAGCGGTCCATTCTGCGCTCCTGCGCGCTTCAAAGGGGGAGGACGGGCCTACCCATGGCCAAGCGCCGGCGGTTCCTATTGAAGACAGTCTGCGCGATGATGCGCTCGTCTGCTTAGAAGATGGTCTTGAGTTTCAAAGTCTGAAACGTCATTTGCGCGTAAAATACAACCTAACTCCAGAGGCTTACCGTGAAAAATGGGGACTACCTCGGGATTATCCGATGGTCGCACCCGAATATGCCCGCCGCCGATCTGCGCTGGCAAAACGCTCTGGGCTTGGAAAGTTCTAAGGTTTTTCTCGAAAGTGGACCGTGAATTAAAGGTCGAATCGGTACCGATTCAGAAAACCCTGCCTTTCTGTATCAAATCCTAAATTTATGGTTAACAAAGTGTTGATAGCTAGAATCTGATTGTCCAATAGTTACTTCGGGGGACGCGTCTGGGGATAGACGTTCCAGCTAATTAATAGACGACGGGACGTCGGGGGAATTATGTTATCGGGCAACGCTTTGCGGC
Source organism: uncultured Algimonas sp. (assembly GCA_964460585.1). Lineage (GTDB taxonomy): Bacteria > Pseudomonadota > Alphaproteobacteria > Caulobacterales > Maricaulaceae > Litorimonas. The sequence goes on along the minus strand of CAYWSI010000165.1, from coordinate 628 downwards.
ATCAGATTATTCTGCCGCAGCAACAAAAATTCTATGATTATTGGCGCAGTAAATGTCGCGCTGGCAGTTTTCCATCGCGTAGCGATATTTTGCCAGAGGACATCCAAGCCCAACTTCCGATGACGACGATTATGGAACGTGTTGAGCCAGAAAATGGCGGCGAGCGCCGCTATCGTCACCGCCTTGCAGGTACAGGGTATTGGAAGCTTTATGAGCAGGAAATCCAAGGGCTTCACGTGGATGAATTGCCGATTGGGTGCCGCGTCGACTATTGGCACCGAACCTTGGATAAGGTGATTGAGACGCGTAAACCTTATGTCGGCGTAACGCGCCCCAATACGCCTAACGGCTCGCACCTCGCTTTATTCTGGGCGCGCCTTCCGCTCTCAGAGAACGGGACAGATATTACATCAATTCTCGGCTTTGATCATCTCGTAAAGATGAGCGAAGTCGCCGAAATTATGCCGGTGCGTGAAAAGGTTGTGGCTTAGTCACAATAGACAGGTGAGGCCGCAAATTTTGCGTGAAATTCGAGAATTAAATCTATTTCTCAAAGTGTTTCTCAACTTTTTTCCTTTAGATTTTCATCCTCTTCTTTTTTCTTCAGGATTTGATCTCTATCCCAATT
>CAYWSI010000164.1:0-4189 GCA_964460585.1 uncultured Algimonas sp. | reverse complement strand
CAGGCAAAGGCGAGGCCTGTTAAAATATAGAGAATCGTAATCATGGTGAGGGTCCATTGGTGATATTTGCTCTGCTTATATACGGCTTCACGCAGAGTTCGAGTGAAATAGGCTGCATAGAATCGTGCCCATCCACAATTTTAAACCTCTGCAGCCCTATTGGACTCAGCTTTGCGCCGCTATGCCATTGGTTCAACCTTCTTAGACCAAAGAGTTTCGACCATGATGAGTGATGCTGACCGCGCCGATAAGATGGGCCAAGCGACCCGAGAAAAATTACGTCAATTCATTGCACGTATAGAACGCCTCGAAGCGGAAAAGGCTGAGCTCGCCTCTGATATCCGCGATGTCTATGCTGAAATGAAGACATTTGGCTTGGATACGAAAGTCATGCGCAAGGTGATCGCCCTGCGGAAACAAGATGCCAATGAGCGCGCGGAACAAGAGGCGCTCTTGGAGCTTTATTTGGAAGCTTCGGACGGCGTCTAAGATATTTGTTCTCTTTTTGTTTTTTTGTGGTAAGCGGCTTTCATGTCCGATTATGACAGAGAAAAATGGCAGGCTGAACAAGCCGCGCAAGAAGACGCACGGACGGCTTATCGTGATAAAATGGCAAAGGCGCGGGCGCGCTCTGCGGCCAATGCCAAGCGGAAAATCGCACGTCTTCATGCCAAGCTGACCGAGCTTGGTCATATTTCCGATTTTGAAGATGAATTTGGCGAGAGTGTTTTAGAGCGCCTCGAAACATATGGCTCGGCCTTTCATGATCTGGAAAAAGGACGGGCAGGGGACGCGCTGTCTATCGCACAAAAGCAAGTCGTCGCACGCATGAATAAAAAAGTGAAAGATTTGAAGGCGAAACAGGCAGATGGAGCGCTGAATAGTGCTGATCCAGATGCGGATTATGTTCGGACAGCGGATCGTTGGAAATTGGATGCGCGTAAAACAGATGGATTTAAGTCTAAGCGAAAATCCAAATTCACGCCGCGCGTCAGGCATATTGAAGATGAGTTGGCTGAAGAAGAGGTAAAAGATGCCGCCGCCGCGCGTCCCGTGAACCCTACGCCGCCGCGATTAGCGGCCGTGTCAGATAGCTCGCGTCAAAATAGGCCCCAGCCCTATATTCCAGAATATACGCCGCCCAATCCGCCTCAAAAACCACAGGCAAAAAAACGGCCCTTTTTGCGGATTGTTCCAAAATCTCAGACTTAATGCATGCATTGTGCTTGCCGGAAAGAAACAAGGCCACATGTTCCCCCGAACATGTGGCCTTGAACCAGCGCAGAGTAGTACTTCGCGCGGGAGTAAGGGGTCAGAGTGCCCCACTCGGAGTTCAGTTTAGATAGACTAAACTGACACCCACCCCTATATTTTATGATTTAAGCAGACCTGACGTCATCAACGTCTAAGTCGTGCTCGCGGACTTTACGGTATAATGTAGACCGACCAATCCCTAAGCGGCGTGCAACTTCCGACATGTGTCCAGAATAATTGCTAATCGCAAATTCAATCAAATCCCGCTCAATGTCTTCCAAGGTCCGCAAATGTCCTTCGCGATCCAGAACAGAGACAGCTGTGTCTGAAGCTTTCGCGTCTTGACGCGCCTCGCCAGATAGCAGGCTATCCACTGGGCTTGCTGTTTCCAGTTTGGGCTCAGGAGCGATTCCCGGCGTGAGGCCAGAGATTTGCGGAAAGTCTTGCTGACGAAGCTTATTTCCGTCTGATAATATCATGGCACGGAAAACGGTGTTTTCCAACTGGCGCACATTGCCTTTCCAATCATGGTCCTTGAGCATATCTATCGTCGCCGCTGTCGCCCCTGTAACATTCAAGCGTTCGGCTGCATTAATGCGCCGGACGAAATGTTCGACTAGGGTAGGAATGTCTTCACGGCGCTCACGCAAAGGCGGAACAGCAATCGGGAAAACATTTAAGCGGTAATATAAGTCTTCTCGGAAAGTTCCGTCTTTTACGGCTTCCGATAAATCTCGGTTTGTTGCGCTGATAATCCGTACATCAACAGGCACAGTGCGTTTAGAGCCAATGGGGTCCACTTCACCTTCTTGCAACACGCGCAAGAGTTTAACCTGCATTTCCAGCGGTAATTCTCCAACCTCATCTAAGAAGAGTGTGCCTGTATGGGCTTCTTGAAATTTACCCAAATGTTTTGCGTTTGCGCCTGTGAATGAGCCTTTTTCATGACCAAAGAGGATAGACTCGACAAGGCTCTCTGAAATCGCGCCGCAGTTCACAGTGATGAAAGGCTTATCGGAGCGCTCAGACGCACTTTGAATCGCGCGGGCGATAACTTCTTTACCGACACCGGATTCACCTGTGATGAGAATTGGAATATTCGCTTTTGCGCCGCGTTCCCCCATAGCGACCACAGAGCGCATTGAAGAGGCGTTTCCAATAAGGTCTTCAAATGTCAGGCCACCTTCAGTGGTCTTTTTTAACCGCTTCACTTCCCCGACAAGCGTTTTCATATCCAGCGCATTGCGGATGGAGACGATGATACGCTCTGGGGCTGCAGGTTTGACAACGAAATCTCGCGCGCCAGCCTTCATAGCTTTTACGACAGCGTCGATAGAGCCTTTGCCGGTTAAGACGATAACGGGAAGGTCAGGGCGTTTGCGGGCAAGTTCTTCTAATGTGTCCATACCGTCGCGACCCGGCATAACCAGATCTAACAACATGACATGGATTTTGTCTTGTTCTGTGCCCAACGCTAAAGCCAAGGCAGAATCCCCGTCTCCGGCTTGGAGCGTTGAAAACCCAGACTTTTCAACAACGGCCTGCAATAAGCGGCGCTGAGTTGGGTCATCATCAACAATCAGAACAGTTTTAGACATAAGTACACCAATTTCGGAGAAGAGACGGTTTGTTCCGAATCTCCCTTTTCCCAGAACATGACGCAAGCAGGTGAATTTCAGGTTTGGGAATATGGTGAATAATTTATGAAATCCGCTCAAGGCGAATATTGAAAATCAGGCAAATTTTTGCGCCAACTCCCGAAAATAAGTGCCTTTCAGACAGATGGGACTGCTTGTTTCTGATTTAAGCGCATGATAACTGGGCGTTCGAATTAGCGCTCTTATTAAGATTGGGTAGAAAATGGCAGGCGGACATTCTGATTATACGCACGGCTCGATGGAGGTCGACGCACAATCTGGCACGTTCACAGGGTTTATGGACGGGACTAAATATGGCGGGTCTTTGATTGCCTTGATTGTCATTATGCCGACTCTGGTTTTTGCTGTTGGACTTCATTGGTTCCCAGCCTTGGTTGCGACTTTGATTTTAGGCGTGGTCATGGGTCTCGCGTTGAAGCTTAAAGGCGGCTGGTATGTTGGCCTGATTGGCCTGTCGATTGTGACAGCTATTGCCTCCATTATACTATCTATAATGGCGTAAGTCTTCCGCATAAATAAAGGCCTTATCCCGTGAAACTTACTGTTCTGAATGATGTCGCCTTGCAGAAGAAAGGCGGCGTCGAAGCGCGCGTCGCGGCAACGCCTGATACTGTGGCGGGTTATGTGAAATCAGGTCATGACGTCACCCTCGTTAAGGGCGCTGGCGCGAAAGCCGATTTTTCCGATGCGCTTTATAAAGAGGCAGGGGCCTCTATTTCAGCTACAAATGCAGCGGCTGTTAAATCTGCGGATTTAGTGCTCTCGGTGACAGGCGGAACGGAAAAACTCATTGCCGGAATGAAAAAAAACGCAGGGATAACTGGCGTTTTATCTCCGACAGATAATCCCAAATATGCAGAGGCTTGCGCGAAAGCGGGCGTGACGGCTTATGCGCTCGATTACATCCCGCGTATTTCGCGTGCGCAGGCGATGGATGTCTTATCGTCTCAGTCTAATCTGTCTGGTTACAGATCTGTCGTCGAAGCGGGCGGCATTTATGGCCGCGCCTTTCCGATGATGATGACAGCGGCGGGCACGATTGCCCCGGCCAAAGTCTTTATCATGGGTGTGGGCGTTGCGGGCCTTCAGGCGATTGCGACGGCGCGGCGCCTCGGGGCTGTCACAACAGCTACCGATGTTCGCCCTGCAACCAAGGAACAAGTGGCGTCACTCGGCGCGAAATTTATCGCCGTTGAAAATGAAGAATTTAAAGCGGCTGAAACGGCGGGCGGCTATGCCAAGCAAATGAGCGCGGAATATCAAGCGCTGCAAGCCGA
>CAYWSI010000163.1:0-4205 GCA_964460585.1 uncultured Algimonas sp. | reverse complement strand
GCGCTGTGCCGCCCCTTGCCCCCCGTGCTTCCGCCCCCCGTGCTCCTGCCCAACGTTTCGCCCAAGCGCCTGATTTGGGCTCACCTACCCCGCCGACGGGAAGTCCTTTTGCGCCGCGCTCTTCTGGCCGCCCGCAAGCGTGGGAAACGCCGCAGCCCGCGCAAGCCCCTGCTTATCAGCCGCCCGCTTATCAAAGTCAGGGCTACCAGCCTCGGACCTATCAACAGCCTCCGCAGCCTCAAGCGCCAACTTATCAAAACCCGTCATATCAACCTCCTGCAACACAACGCCCCTCAACTCAGCGTCATGGCTCAAGCCAGACCTATGGCGTGCCGTCCTCGACGCCGCCCGTTGGCAATGCCCCCAATGGATATTCAGCTCCAACTGGCCAAGCTCCAAATGGTTATACGCAAGGCGACTATGCCCCGAATGGCTATCAATCTGCCCCGCCAACAGGCGCACCTAACCCGGGCGGGCCCTTTGGGACTGGCCCGCAGCGCAAGCGCAGCTGGACAGAAAAGCTAGGCTTCAAAAATCTCGCGACCCTGCTTCGCGGTAAGCTCATCTTAGGCGGGGCGGCAACTTACCGCGACGTCGATGAAGGTCAGCTCGGTCCAGGCGATGGCTGGACAGATAGCGAAATCGCCGATGCTGAATTAGAATTTGAAGTTAGTGCCATTACCGACGGGGGCCTCGAATATGGCGCCGCGCTTGGCGTCCGGGCGCAATATGACGAATTTCGCCGTGGCTTTGGCGGGCAGCTCCCAGAGTGTCCCCCCGGCATCGCAGGATGTTCGGGCAGCGTCACAGGTCTGCGCGGTCATACATCTGGATTTTACAGCGGCGGCGAAGATATCACCAAGGACGCGCAAGTCGCGCTTGAAACCGCGCATCTCTTCCTGCGTTCCGCTTATGGTGACGTGACCATTGGGCGCGATGACGGCGCGGCCTATCTCTTCTCGCTCGGCGCGCCGAGCCTGCTCGCCGTTGGCGCGTCTAACTCGCCCGTGGATTACACTGGCTTTGATAGTGTGAAAACTGTCAATGACGCCTCGGGCTTTGGCGAGAAAATTACTTATACCTCGCCGCGCCTCCTTGGCGATCAAATCGGATTTGGCGTTCAAATTGGGGGCTCTTACGCGCTGGACGGTGATGTTTGCGGCGTCGATTATTGTAACGGCAAAAATATCGACGGTATCCTCCAGCCAGAGATTGAAGATATTTTCGAAGTCGGTCTCGCTATTGACCGCACATTTGGAAATGGTCTGCGCGCAGAACTGACAGGCACTTATGCTAATGGGTCGGAGCAAACTGGCGGCGCAGAATTTGATGATCTGGAAAGCTTTGGCGCAGGGCTTGAATTTGAATATGGCCAATGGACGTTGGGAGGGTCTTATTTGGATTCAAATAACGGCCTGCTCGACGGCGATTACACGGCCTATGATGTTGGGCTGACGTGGAAGCCAAGTGCGCTCGGCTTTACGCTCGGCTATGGTCATGCAGAAGATGATAATGTCGGGCTCGAATCTGACCAAGCCGTCTTTGGCGTGACCTATGACTTCAAGAAATTTACCCTCGGCACAGGCGTCCAATATGTCGACCGCTCTGTCAGCGGCATTGAAAATGGCTTGCCAACAACGCTCGACCAAAAAGCGGCTAGCGTCTTTGTACAGGGCGGGTTCAAGTTCTAGGCAGTATAGCGCTTTTCGACAGACGCTGATGAAAAATATGATATGGCATTGAATATATGCCAATCTCATCACGCCCAGATGCCCTAAGGAGTGATGTGATGAAACGTATGATAACGCGGCTAATAATGGCGCAGCTAATTCCCGTTGCGATTAAATTGATAACAAAGGCCTTTCGTAAGAAAAAACAAGCCCCCGACCCGCATTTAGAGGGCCAGCATGATCAACATAGGCTGGACGATCTCGACCAAAGACACGACTAGCTTTTCGGGCTTGTAAATTTGCAGGCTCGCCCGCGGGTTTAGATAATCTGCTTGACCATATGGACATGCACGCCGCCGTCGACGGGCTTTTCCCACGCGATGGAAAGGCCGTGCCGCAAATATAAATCAATATTCCCTGTGAAATACTTATTTGTGTCGAGCCGTAGCGCGGGTAGGTTTTCGCCCACCGCCATCTCTTGCGCATAATTTAAAAGCCGGCTGCCCAAGCCCAAGCGTTGAAACTTGGGCGAGACGCAGAGGTTTTGAATATGCAGATGATCGCTCCGCGAGATGGTTTCAATCACCGCGGCAAGAGCGACTTCTTTATAGAGCAGGTCAAACCTATGCTCGCGGAGGGCGGTTTCATAATCCGCCGACATGGGCAGGGGCTCGCGCCCAATGAAGGGAATCCATTTCGCATAGGCGGCGCGGGTGAAGTCTCGGATAAGGTCAACATCCTGCGTCGTTCCGCGGCTGATGTGAAACTCTTTTGAAAAAAGGCTCATGCCCCTACCGCCTCGCGGTCTTTTGGATGCCGCTTAAATTTCACTTCAATATAGGGGCAGCCGGGGATGATTTTATAGCCTTCGGTTTTTGCATCAGCGACCATGGCGTCATAGAGCTTTCCCGCCACGCCTTGCCCGCGCAGGGCGCGCGGTGTGTAGGTGTGGTTGGCGTTAAAGATGCCGGTTTTGACTTTCGCGAGGGTTAGCTCGGCTTCGCCCGCCTCGGTTACAATCACAAAGCGGTGGCCTTGTGTCGTCTCTTGTTTTTGAACATCCATGATGAGGCCTCCAATAGCGGCGAGGCCTGCGGCCCCTGTTCCGATGAGTTGCGGCGCGGTCCCCGCATCTATGCCGCCTAGCGCGAAAAGCGGGACGGGCAAAGCCTGCGCGCGGCGGCGTAAGGCCTCCGCGCCAATGGGCGTGCCCGCGCTGGGGCTTTGGCTGGCGAAAATACTAGAGATGAAAAGCGCGTCGAGGCTGTCCAGCGGTGCGAGATAAGCTCCTGACTTCAACCCCGCCATGGTGAGTATCCAGTCCGGCTTTAGAGCGCGCCATTTAATCGGCCCGCGCAAAGTTTCATCTCGCGAGAAATGCACGCCGTCTGCGCCGAGCTCCACGGCCAGTTCTGGGTCATTGCCGATGAGGAGCTGCCGGCCTTGCTTTTGCGTGAGAGTACGAAGCGCCTCTGCCTCTTTGGAGTCTCCGAAATGCCGATAAATCACCGCGCAGCCGTCTGGCAACCCAGCCACCACATCCACTATAGTCTCCATCCGCCCGTCTATCCGCAAAGGGTCGGTCATAAAAACCAGCGGCGAGAGGCGGCAGGGCGGGCCTACATATTCTGCGCGCAAGCGCTGCGCCGTGCGGGCGAGCACACTTCCATTTTCCGCGATTTGCGAATAGGACGCGGCCATGTCAGAGATTTCCGATCAACATAAAACCGTGTTAGCCAAATTAGCCGCCGCGTCAAAGCGCGCAGGCATGGCGGCGGCAGATCTCGTCGCGGTCTCAAAGGTGCAGCCTGATGACCGAATTGCGGCGATGTTGGCGGCGGGGCAGCGGATTTTCGGAGAAAACCGCGTACAAGAAGCGCAAACCCGCTGGGGCGAAACATTTGCGAACCACCGCGCAGATATAGAGCTGCGCCTCATCGGACCGCTGCAAACCAATAAAGCCGCGGATGCGCTCGCGCTTTTTGACGTCATTGAAACGGTCGACCGTGAGAAGCTGTTAAAGGCTTTGGTCAAGGCGGTCAGCGGCCGTGAAATGCCACGTCTTTATGTGCAGGTAAACACGGGGGCGGAGCCGCAGAAATCTGGCGTCTTGCCTGTAGAGCTCTCCGCTTTTTTAAAGACTATGCGCGAGACATATAATCTTGCGCCCGAAGGCCTCATGTGCATCCCGCCCGCAGGCGAAGCCGCCAGCCCGCATTTCTGGATGCTCTCAAATTTGGCGAGAGACAACGGCGTTTCAAAGCTCTCCATGGGCATGAGCGCAGATTATGAAATCGCCGCAGAAATGGGCGCAACATCTGTCCGCGTCGGCTCGGCTTTATTTGGCGCTAGAAAATCCCAGAAAACATAGAGGCCATTACGCCTGAATACTAACCTGCATGCCCATCTTCAATTTCGGTAATAGCTGCGCCAATTCCTCTGGCGCAAGGGCGATGCAGCCGAGGGTTTTGCGGTCGTCCGGCTGGGCGACATGGATGAAGACCGCGCTGCCGAGATTGGGTTCGGGCGGGCTGT
>CAYWSI010000162.1:0-4269 GCA_964460585.1 uncultured Algimonas sp. | reverse complement strand
GGGGACTGGTCTTCGCCAACAAAAACAGCTGCGACATCCACGTCGATGATTGTTTTTTCCGTCACGCGGAAGAAGTCGACATGTATTGGTGCATCCGTAACAGGGTGGAATTGAACGTCCTTGGTAATCGCTTTTTGCGATTTCCCGTCATGGTTCAGCTCAACCATGTTTGAGAGGAATTGACCTGAATTGATCGCTTTCAGCACTTCATTATATTTAATGCCGATAGCAATAGAATCTTTATTACCGCCATAGATGACACCGGGAACGACGCCATTGCGGCGGGCTTCGCGGGCATTTCCGGTTCCGGTTTCTTCGCGGACGACAACGTCGAGAACAACACTCATGGGACTAGCCTTAATTTACGTGTTTGGCCCAAAAAACGAACCGCTCCAATGGGATTGAAGCGGCCTGCGGTCGGGCTGAATCATTTATTGCCGCGCCCTATAAGCAATAGGGGCGCAGTACGCAAGGGGCTTTGCGAGTCTTGAGCGCAGCAAATCGCTATGAAAACCCTTTAGACGAAAAGTTTAGAGACGCTTTCATCATTTGCAATCCGCCGGATAGCTTCGCCAAGCAGTTTTGCGGTGGAGCATTCGCGGATTTTTTTGCAATCTTTGACCTTTTGAGGCTGATCAATCGTGTCTGTGATGACGACCTCTGTCAGTTCTGACTTAGTGATGCGTTCCACAGCAGGATCCGAGAGAACGCCGTGGGTAATATAGGCCGAAACAGAGTTTGCGCCGTGGTCTTTTAAGGCTTTCGCCGCATTGCAGATTGTTCCGCCTGAATCGATGATGTCATCATAGAGGATACAGCTGCGACCCGCGACGTCGCCAATGATGTTCATAACTTCGCTTTCGCCCGCTTTTGGACGTCGTTTGTCGACAATCGCAATGTCCGCATCAAATTGTTTGGCTATGGCGCGTGTTCGCACCACACCGCCTGTGTCGGGTGAAACGAAGAGTAAATTTTTACGGTCCTTTTTGGAAAATTGCTCGCGAATGTCTGTAATAAAGACGGGTTGTCCAAAGAGGTTGTCCGTCGGGATATCAAAAAAGCCTTGGATTTGCCCAGCATGAAGGTCGACTGTGAGAACGCGGTGCGCGCCAGCTTTTGAAATCAGGTTTGCGACAAGCTTTGCGGAAATTGGTGTGCGGCCACCCGTCTTGCGGTCCTGACGGGCATATCCAAAATAAGGCACAACCGCCGTGATACGCTGGGCAGAGGCTCTGACCAAAGCGTCAATTAGGATGAGCAACTCCATCAAATGGTCATTGGCAGGCGCTGACGTTGGCTGGATCAAGAAAATATCTTCTCCCCTCACATTTTCATTGATGCGCACGAAAATTTCTTGATCTCTGAACCGTTCAATTTCCACGTCGGTAAGTGGGATGTCGAGGACATCTGCAATATTCTGTGCCAATGCATTATTGGCGGTACCGCTGATCAGTTTCATGTTTGATGTCCCATGCGGGGTGAATTTTCTAGCGCGTTAGCGCTCTATCTTTTCAGAGTCCATGCGTCAGGGCAGGACGATTGCGGATAAGTTACGGCCATAGGCACGGATTCCTGCATGTGTGTTGCGGCGATAGCTGAAATAGTCCTCGGAATAGGCGTAAGTACACTGTCCCGTCCACTCGCTACGAATGTTCATCACGGCGAGTCGCGATAATATAAAGCTAGGTAAGTCAAAATGGGCTTTCTTGCCATTTGGGACGTGAAAGAACTGCGCGTAACCTGCGTCAATTTCGCAAAATTCCGATTTGAAATCATCGCCGACTTCGTAATTTTCAGGGCCGATGCAGGGGCCGAGTACGGCCGTCATATTTTCGGGCGCCGCCCCCAATTCACACATGGTCGCAACGGTGCTCTCGACGATGCCGCTCAGCGCGCCGCGCCACCCTGCATGACAGGCTCCGATAACGCCTGCTTTGGCATCGGCGAGTAAAACAGGACCGCAATCTGCAGAGAGCGCAGAAATGGCGAGGCCCGGCTCTGTCGTCACGAGGCCATCAGCTTCCATGTTTGAGGCAGCATTATCCTTCGCGATAATCACTGTGTCGGAATGGATTTGATGCAGGCTGATGAGATGTTTCGCCTTTAATGCCGTTTGAATGCGTGCGCGGTTTTCTATGATAGATTCTTTATTATCGTCAGACATCTGTCCTGCGTTCAGGCTGGCGTACACGCCTGTTGAGACGCCGCCCTTTGAACCAAAAAATCCGTGCGGGATTTCGAGCAGGTCAGAGGTGAGGTGAGGAGGTGTCATCTTAATCTCATTATCTCAAGCCTAAAGGCTCTGGCAACCCGGGGGAGGAGAGGCAAATAGCTTTAAAAAGCTCGCCCATTTCCGCAGCATTTGTGAGGCGGTGAAGTTGCCGCGCGATAACAGGTTTAGCCTCAGGCTTAGAGCGTATGAGGGTAACAGCCCGCATTTCTAAGCCTAATTTTGATAAAAACTCGCGCTGCGGCACGGCGGCGCTAGCGATGAGGCCTGCGGCTTTTGCGGTTTGCGCAAGCGCAGAGAAATCAACCCGCGCCGTTAAGTCCGTATTTCCAGGGTCGGAAAACACGCCCACTTTTTTATGACGTTTTAAGGCTTGCAGCGTGTCTCCAAATTCCGTGTCTTCAGGACCGTAATCGATGAACAATGCGCGACCGGGGTGAGTTTCAAACCGCGTCGCCAAGCTGTCGATGATTTGTGCGGTAGAGGGGCAGGTCTCTAAGAGGTCATCTTTTCTGGCATCATCCGCGCCTTCCGGTAATTTATCCGTTAGAATTGACGCGGCGGGCACGTCGATTTTGACAAAACAAAGCCTGTCTTCTTCGTCCAATCCGACGCGGCGTTCCACCCAGCCGTCTTTGCCGGCAAAGGGGTCGTCACAAATGAGCTGCTGAATGGGCAAGCAGTCAAGAAATTCATTGCCAATGATGAGGCTTGGTCCTGCGGGCACATCTTCTAACCGCGTCGCCCATTGAATAGGGACGCCTGCATTTGCCAATGTGCGGCCTTGGACCGCTTCGAGCGCGGCAGAGGCTTCGACAAGCCAGACCTGTACGGCAGCTTTAAAACCTGCATCTAAGGAGGCCGAACGGAGCATGTCGCTCATCATAATCCCGCGCCCCGGACCATATTCGATTAAATGCAGCGTCTCTGGCCGCCCTAATTCAATCCAGCTTTGCACACACCAGAGGCCTAGAACTTCGCCAAACATTTGGGAAATTTCAGGCGCAGTAATAAAGTCTCCATCCGCGCCCAGAGGATCGCGCGTTGGATAATAGCCCTGCACGGGGTCCAAAAGGCAGACCGTCATATATTCAGCGACGCTCATCGGCCCCGCTTCGCGGATGCGGTTCTTGATTTTATCCTCAAGTGTGGTCGTCATTCGCCTTAGGCCGCCTTAGGCTGTCTCATCTGTGATACGTTTGGGGGAGACAGGCGCACGGCGATAAGCCCAGAGCATAAGCAAGGCCCCTGCGAGCACCATAGGCAGGCTATAGGCCATACCCCGCGTCAGCATGCCAAATTGCGGAATCGGGTCAGGTTCGCGGACAAATTCAATACTGAATCGGAATAATCCGTAGAAGAACATCAAGGCCCCAAAAATAATTCCGGGTTTGGTCAGGGCTTTATATTTAACTGTCAGGAAACGCAGAATTAGGAAGAGCACAAGGCCTTCTAAAAAGGCTTCATAGAGCTGGCTGGGATGACGGGCTAAAAAATCTGGATCTTTCGGAAAACGCATCGCCCAAGCCACATCTGTCGGACGGCCCCAAAGCTCTTGATTGATGAAATTACCAAAGAAGCGCACAATGCCTAATCCAATCGGCGCGCCGACACTGGCCATATCGCCGATACGAAATTTATCGATTTTAAACTTCCAGCTCGCAAAGGCGCAAGCCGCGACGACGCCCAAGAAACCGCCGTGAAAACTCATGCCGCCTGTCCAGATTTTGAACACCTCGAGCGGCGTGAGGAAGGTTTCAGGCGCATAAAGCGTAACATAACCCAAACGCCCGCCGACAATGATTCCAATCAGGCAATAGAACATGAGGTCAGAGAGCATCTCTTGGGTTGGGACGACTTCGGGAATGCGGGTCGGTTTGTCTTGCACCCATAGCTCTCGTTTTTTGGTCAGGCTAACGGCATAAAGATAGGCGCAGACGAGGCCAACAATATAGCCGACGCCATACCATTTCAGCGAGAACTTGCCGATGGTGAAAATATCTTCTCGGAGCCAACTCGGAAAGTCGATGGCAGTGATT
>CAYWSI010000161.1:0-4271 GCA_964460585.1 uncultured Algimonas sp. | reverse complement strand
TGCGCCGGAAGGCTTAATCCCATAAAAAGCGTAAGAGCGAGAAGAATACGCATCGGCCTATTTCCCCGGTGTCCAAGCTTCGTAATCTGCGGCCACAGCATCCCGAACGCCGCCGCGGTCCAAGCTACCCTTTGGCTTATAGGCAAATGGCGTCCCTGTCAGATTTGGAACATGGCGTTCTTGCCATCCATGTACCTTAATATCGATGTCTTTCGGAAGCTCATCATATGTATGGTGCAGCCATCCGTTCCATACGGGCGGCACTTTTGACGCTTCTGCATAATCAGAGTAAATGACGTAGCGGCGCGTGCGCCCGTCATAACGAAGTTTCTCGCTTTCAAAATATTGATTGCCAAATTCGTCTTCCCCGACTTTCACAGCCTTGGTTCGAATTTGCAAAGAAGTGCCCAATGTCGAGCCATTCCACCATGTGAACAAGCGTTTGAAAAATGCCAAGGTCCGACTCCGGAAAAACAGGTTATATGCGGGGGTGTAAGGCCGCCGAACCTATCGGTAAAGACTGAATATGCGTAGATTAAGGCAAAGCATGGTGACATTTGCGCGGTTTTATTGCCACACCCGTGAAAAGAATCCGAATCTTACCACGAATTTATTGGAAAAACTGTGCCTCATTCCTGTAGAAGGATGCGTGCTTAAACAATTGACCTTCCCACTGGCCCTGACTGTGATGGCCCTTGCGATACCTGCATCGGCCCAAATCCGAGTCGATGCGCGTATTCAAATGAGTAGTGGGTCTTGCTCAGGCTGTGACTTATCAAATAAGGCCATGAATGGAATCCGGCTCAACAATGCCAATCTGTCTGGAAGTATTTTCAATAACTCGAACTTGTCTGGCGGTACTTTGGATGGGTCCAACCTAACGGGTGCGCATTTTCGCGGCGCATTAATGTACCGCGTTAAAGGCGACGGCGTAACAATGCCCCGCGCAATCTTGGAAGACGCTACGCTAACAGAAGCCAATCTCACAAATGTAAAATTGGCCAATGCTAAATTATCACGCGCAAACCTCTCACGGGCTATATTTTCAGATGCAGATTTCGAGGGCGCAGATTTCAACGAAGCGAACCTAACAAGCGCGCAGTTCAATAATGGACAATTCAAAAATGCGCGTTTTGGGTCAGCCGATTTACAAAATGCCATTTTTGACAAGGCTGATTTTTCGGGCGCAGATATGTCGCAAGTTCAAAGCTTGACGCAAGTCCAACTAGATGCAGCCTGCGGTGACGAGAAAACCCGCCTGCCCTTTGGCCTCTCTCTACCTTATTGCAACGGTGTTAGCGACACTATGCTTGCCTCGGACCATGCAGGTTTAAGTCAAAATGTGGAAGAAGCCGCACAGCGTTTAGACCGCGCGATATCCGACGTAGAAAACCTGCTCGCCGCCTCAGGTCCAAATGACCGGGTACTCCGCACGCGCTTACAACGCATCCACAACGATCTCGTACAAAGCAAAGCCGTTATCGAACCTTAGCTCACCTCGCCTAATCCTTAGGGATAGGTGCAACGGTTTTGATATTTAATTCTTTCAAGGCAGATGGATCGACTTCGGCGGGTGCATTCATCATCAAATCTTGCGCATTACCGTTCATCGGGAACAAGATAACGTCGCGAATGGTTTCTGTGCCCGCGAGCAGCATAACAATACGGTCGACACCTGGCGCAATACCGCCATGCGGCGGTGCGCCAAATTTAAACGCATTGATCATGCCCGCGAATTTATCATCGACAACTTCAGGACCGTAACCCGCTATTTCAAACGCCTTATACATGACGTCCGCTTTGTGATTTCTGATCGCGCCTGAGGACAGCTCAACGCCGTTACAGACAATGTCATATTGATAGGCCAGTATATCGAGTTTCTTCTCATCCGTATCCGCTTCGAGCAGAACATCCATCGCGGATTTGCCCTCTGGCGCTTGCGGCATAGAGAATGGGTTATGGGAGAAATCAATCGTGTTATTATCTTCGTCCCACTCATACATCGGGTAATCCACAACCCAGCAGAATTTGAAGACGCCCTCTGGAATGAGGTCGAGATCTTTCGCCACCTTATTCCGCGCCGCGCCTGCAAGCTTATAGGCCGCTGCCTTTTTACCCGCAGAGAAGAACACGCCGTCACCCGCTTTCAGACCCATCTTCTCGAGAAGAGCTTTCAATAGCGCAGGCTCAAAATTCTTAAGCGCAGGGTCTTGCGAGACAACCACGCCATCTTCTTCGCGCAGGCGCGCATAACCGAGGCCTGGTGCCTGCATCTCCTTCTTCGCCCATTTATCGAGGCTGTCGAAGAATTTGCGGGATTGGCTATCCGTCGCGCCCGGCGCAGGGATAGCAATGACCTTGCCGCCGCCATTTGTAATTTTCGCAAAAATGCCAAAGCCCGTCTTGCTCTCATCCGTGAAGAACTCGGATACATCCGTTAGCTCAAATGGGATACGCAAGTCGGGTTTATCAGAACCATATTTCTCCATCGACTCCTTATACGGAATACGCGGGAACGGCGTCTGGACTTCGCGGCCATCGGCGAACTCTTCAAAGATACCCGCCATGACAGGTTCAATCGCTTGGAAGACATCTTCTTGCGTCACAAAGCTCATCTCGACATCGAGCTGATAGAACTCACCCGGGGAGCGGTCGGCGCGCGCATCTTCGTCGCGGAAGCACGGCGCGATTTGGAAATAACGGTCAAAGCCCGCGACCATGAGAAGCTGCTTAAATTGCTGCGGCGCTTGCGGCAGGGCGTAGAATTTACCGGGGTTCAAACGCGATGGAACCAAGAAGTCACGCGCACCCTCTGGCGAGCTGGCCGTTAAAATCGGTGTTTGAAACTCTGTAAAGCCTTGCGCAATCATGCGGCTGCGCAGCGAGTTAATTACGCGGCCGCGTAAGATAATGTTGTTGTGCAGCGTCTCACGGCGAAGGTCGAGATAACGGTGCTTGAGACGGATTTCTTCTGGATATTCTTGCTCCCCGAAAACAGGTAGTGGAAGCGGGTCAGCTTGGCTCTCAATCAGGAATGTCTGTGCGCGCAGTTCAACTTCGCCTGTGTCGAGTTCGGCATTGACCGCCTCTGCATCACGGGCGAGGACTTCGCCTGTGACTGTGATGACAGATTCAGAGGGGCAGCGTTTCGCGCTCTCATAAAATTCTTCATTTGGATAGACGACGACTTGGCTGATGCCGTAATGGTCGCGAAGGTCGATGAACAGCGCATTGGCATGTTCGCGTTTACGGTGGACCCAGCCCGATAATTTGGCCTCTCCCCCCACATCAGTTTTACGAAGTTGGCCGCACGTATGGCTGCGAAAAGCGTGCATGATATATCCTCTAGTCCGATATCAGAACTCTTGTGATGCGGGTCTGATAAACGGTCAGTCGCATCGGGTTAATGTGCGAGCGACCTAGCGGATAGAGGCAGAGTGTCAAGTCCAAGTGGCAAACAAGGTGCGATGAGTTGTAAGACGTTGCCTACCGCCCCGGAAAGGGTGAGCATGTGCCAGTGAGACAGTCTCGCACGGTTTCAATATTTGGAGGATTGGCCGGATAGACGAATTTTGGGCACGGGCCGACCCTCAAAATTGGCGCCTCGCCGTCGCGGGCTTCGACAAAGGCCAGAAGCTCTCGGTCGCTATCGGGCACGCCCGAACACCATGGTCCCGCGCAGCTTGTTTCTATATCAACGGGAAAGCGGACCAATTCCTGATCGCCTGCGCGCGATGGGGCTATGGAATATCCCTCGAAACTCACCCGCGTAATTTCCTTACTCTCTTGGAAGCTACCGCCATTTAGTCTTGGATCATATCCGCCGCGTCGTGTATTTTTCGTCTGCGGTGAAAATCGGCCCGCCAGCACATAATAGATTTTCTCGCTCGCCTTAGCTTCCTCGATAACGCGCTGCAAATTGGGCTGCGCGCAGCTGAGCGCAGAAGCACTTTGCGACGCCATTAACGCGCCGATGAATACCGCGCCAAAAATAGACCACTTTTGCTTTCGTTTGAATGTCATACGGCGTCCCTACCGGTTCCATTCTGAACGCGGGCTTAAATTTAACGCCATTGAATTTCACCCAAGCGAAACCTCCTACTGCATCCATATGGAGTACAGCCGAGAGAGGGTTTCCTAAAATTAAGACAGCCCGCGCGGCGGCAACCTCGATGGCTGCCAAAAGGATAAGTATGTTTACGAGGCTGACGCCGCGCAATCGTTTCGTGCCGTGACCATTGGGTTTGAAATGAGGACGCATCTACCCCATT
>CAYWSI010000160.1:0-4347 GCA_964460585.1 uncultured Algimonas sp. | reverse complement strand
GATCTGTTGGGATTGCACCAATCGTTCCGAAGATTTGCTCAAGGACAGAAACTTCGCGCCCGCGCGTTGGTGTTTTGCGGTCTACATAATTGACAGGCACGCCGTCTTCGAGCCCATATTCAGCAACCTTCGTCACTTGCCCATCAGGGTTAAAGTGAATCGCGGTTATCGTCCGGTCTTCGATTTGAGGGCGAAGATATGCGTAGCGTTGCCTGACGGATGAAATGTAATACCAAACGTCATCTTCGACTTTTTCGTCAAAAGTTCCTTTTACAGAAGGATTGCCAAGTCTGGACAAAACGGAGGATTTTGTATCTGTTTCAGGATTCACGGCTTGCGGCTGTTCAGCCGTTGCGACGTAACCATGATTTCGCAAAACAGGGTTACACCCGGCGATGAGCGTGGCACTGGCTGCAATAAGGATAATTTTTTTAGGCACGTTCATAATGTGTCACGCGTAAAGTCTTTAGTTGTTATGGACCTAACGCTCCGTCATAGGCAGGGCAAGACTGAAACTGCGTGAAGATTTGGTCAGGTTTGATAAAATGAGACGTATATTATGGGATTTTTGAGCCGTATATTTAGAGGGGATGATGCTGCAATTACAGATGCGCGCAGAATTTACAGCAAGTTGATGGCGCAATCTCGCCAGGCTGAATTTTATGGCGAAGGGCGTTTTTCTGATAATTATGATGGCCGAATTGATATGCTTACTCTCCATATTGCAGCCATTTTGTCGAATTTGAATAATTTTGGGGTGAATGGTGAAAGACTTGGTCAGGCTTTATTTGATGAAATGAAGGATGATTTTGAAATTGCCTTGCGTGAAGAAGCTTTGTCCGATGCGAGCGTCAAGAAACGTATCCAACCCATGATCTCATTATTTTACGACCGTGTGAAAGCTTTTGCCGAGGCTCTGCATGCTGCAGATAAAAAATCGGCATTGGATAAAATATTTTTCGAATCGCCAGGGTTTGATGTGGAAAGCCCTGATTCTGTACAGGCCAATGACATCTTTCGTGAAAAAATGTCTCGCTACCTTGAGGAGTTCAATGAAACGCTTTCAAAACTGACACTTGGGCAAATCGCTTTGACAGATTTTGCATTTCCGGCCTTATGAGTTTGGGGCAGCTTTATGACTAGGATTAAAGGCGAAGCCACACTATACCGAGTCCCTTAATTGGAAGACTACATGCTAGATGGACTAATAATATCAATTGATGCGATGGGGGGCGATGACGCTCCGGATTTCGTCATTCAAGGCATTGAATATTTCTTGACGCATCAGGGTGAGGGGCGTCGTGCGAGATTTTTACTGCATGGAGATGCTGAACTTTTAGCGCCCCTTTTGGAGGCCGCGCCTCGTACACGGGAACGCTCCGAGGTCTTTCATACAGACAAAACAATCTCCATGGATGATAAACCGTCCCAAGCTTTAAGAAAAGGCAAGGGGTCCAGCATGTGGAATGCTGTCGCGGCTGTTAAAGGCGGTAAGGCAGGCGTCGTTGTCTCAGCGGGGAATACAGGCGCCTTCATGGCGATGTCCAAATTGCAATTACGCGCGAAGCAAGGTGTTCAGCGGCCCGCCTTGGCCGCGAGCTGGCCGAATATGGCAGGCAATATGACGATTGTTTTGGATGTTGGCGCGAATGTAGAATGTGATGCGGCGCAGCTCACAGAATTTGCAATATTAGGCGAAGCTTATTTCCGGGCTATCTACGGAAAAGACCAGCCATCTGTCGGGCTTCTTAATGTCGGAACCGAGGAAGGTAAGGGGAACGCTGTTGTTAAAATCGCACATGAGCGTCTCTCGCAATCGCAGCTCGGTTTAAACTATATCGGATTTGTCGAAGGCTATGATATTTCCATAGGTGAAGTAGATGTTGTCGTAACGGATGGTTTCACCGGAAACATTGCATTGAAAACGGCAGAGGGTACGGCGAAATTAGTCGATAGTTTTGTGAAGAAAGCGCTCTTAGGCAATTTATGGTCAAAGCTAACATCTGCATTTAACTCTATCGCCTTACGTGGATTGAGGCGCAGCCTTGATCCACGCCGCGCCAATGGCGCAGTCTTTTTAGGTTTGAATGGAATTGCTGTGAAAAGTCATGGCGGAACTGACGGTATCGGGTTTTCTAATGCTTTAAATATCGCGATAGGTCTTGCGGAAAGTGATTTTCAAAACGCTCTCGACGAACGTTTAAATGCGTTACATGACGAAGATGACAATATTGGGTTTATAACATGAGATCTGTCATAAGAGGCATTGGCAGTTATCTGCCAGACCATGTCATGACGAATGAAGAGATGTCCAAATTGGTTGAGACATCTGATAGTTGGATTCAGGAACGCACTGGGATTTGCGAACGTCGTATCGTCGCGGACGGACAATTTACGTCAGATCTAGGTTATGAGGCGGCGCGCGCAGCTTTGGATCATGCAGGGTTAACGGCGGATGATATTGATTTGATTGTCGTTGCCACATCAACACCTGATTTAACATTCCCTGCCACTGCGACAATTATTCAAGAAAAATTGGGCATGCGCCATGGCGCAGCATTTGATATTCAAGCTGTGTGTTCAGGCTTTATCTATGGCATGCATGTAACAAATGCTTTGCTGACATCTGGCGGCGCAAAACGTGCACTTCTCATTGGTGCTGAAACTTTTTCTCGAATTTTAGATTGGACGGACCGCGGCACCTGCGTTTTATTTGGCGATGGTGCTGGCGCTGTCGTCTTAGAGGCCGTCGAAGATGATGAGGGCGGCGTATTAAAAACATTTGTTCGTTCAGATGGCGCGCATAGAGATATGCTCTATGTAGACGGCGGGCCTTCACGCACGCAAACTGTTGGTCATCTGCGGATGTTAGGTAATCAGGTTTTTAAGCACGCCGTTACGGACATCGCGCAGGTTATTCGCGACTGTGCTGAACAAGCGGGTGTCGAGGTTTCTGAGATTGATTGGTTCGTGCCACATCAAGCCAATCAGCGGATTTTAAATGCCGTGGCTAAACGGCTAAAACTTAGACCTGAGCAAGTTGTCTCCACAGTTGCTCAACATGCTAACACCTCAGCCGCGTCTGTTCCTTTAGCTATGGATGTTGCCATAAAAGATGGACGTATCAAAAAAGGCGATTTAGTGATGTTGGAAGCTTTTGGCGGCGGCTTTACCTGGGGGGCAGCTCTGTTTCGCTACTGATACAGTATTTTTTACAAGAATTTTTGAATTATTTAAAGTCTATGCTTGATTCAGCAGGGATGAATTTGCTTAAAGGTTAACATGGCAGCCACAACAGTAAATTCACAAACTATAACGCGTCAGGATTTGGCTGAAGCGGTCTATAGAGAAATTGGATTGTCTCGATCTGAAAGTTCAACGCTTGTTGAAGCTGTTATAGATCATATTGGCGATTCACTCGAAAAGGGCGAGCATGTGAAAATGGCTGGGTTCGGTACATTTTCACTGCGAGATAAAAAAGAACGCATTGGCAGAAACCCTAAAACGGGTGAAGAAGTGCCAATTACATCTCGCCGCGTTTTAGTTTTCAAACCGTCGCAAGTTCTTCGAGAACGTGTGGATTCGGCATTATTACCTAAAACGTGATAGCATGTGATTCGTAGCCGATATTTTCGGACGGCGAATTATAATGTAGGCATAAGATGAGCCAGACAAAAACAACACGAGCGTTTAGAACGATTAGCGAGGCGGGCGACGAGCTAGGCTTGCAACCTCATGTGCTGCGGTTTTGGGAATCCAAATTTTCTAACATCAAGCCGATTAAACGTGGCGGTGGACGCAGATTTTACCGGCCAGAAGACATTGAATTTATCCGCGGGATAAAGAAGCTTCTTCATGATGAGAAACATCCTATAAAAGATGTTCAAAAACTCATTCAGAAAAAAGGCGCAGGTACAGTTGTGGAACTTGGCCGATCTTTGGAAAGAGCGGCCCGCGAGCGGCCTGTCGCTGAAACAGATTTGCTGCCAAAACGCATTAAGCCAGCTGATACAACTGCAAAAGTTGTGGCCAAGCCTATTGTGATTACGCCTGATCCGGAACCTATTCAATCACCGCCGCCTGCGCCCATTCCAGCTCCTGCACCAATTCCAGCCCCAGCCCCAGCCCCGAAACCTATCTTTGCTGATAAAGGGGCCCTAGAAGAGGCTTTGAAAAAATTAGAAGCCTTGAAAACTCAAATGTCTGATTTTCGTAAAGCTGGACATGTTGGGTAAACCTTATTGTTGCGTAAACATGTCTTGCGCGGCTGACCCCTTTTTTCTATAGCCCGCCCTTCAAGATGGACGGCGGAGTATGGCGCAGTCCGGTAGCGCACACGCCTGGGGG
>CAYWSI010000159.1:0-4375 GCA_964460585.1 uncultured Algimonas sp. | reverse complement strand
AGCGTAACGCCTGCGCTTATTAAATGGACCTCGCAAAAGCGTGACGTTAAGTGACCTAAATGTAATTAATACGCGGTCTATGTTCAGACTTCATACAGTACAGATTGTGCTATATTAGTTTTGAATTTTGAATAGATTGGCGTGGAGACATATATGTCAGCTTTTTTTAAGCAACCTGCTTATATAGCTAAAATGGCTAAAATCGTGGCGATGAGCTTTGTCAGCATGGCTTTCATGAGCCAAACTGCCATTGCGCAAATAACGCAAGGTGAGGCCGAAAATTTTACGAATTCCCTAGTTGTCGAGCTCGGTAAAATTGCCAAAGATGAATCTCTAAATGCCTCGGCGCAAGATCGGGCTTATAGAGAGGCTTTGAAATCGCGCCTAGCAACAGAGTCAATCGGCAAATTTCTTTTCAAAAGTGTACCTGCCGATCTTCCGACTCCGGCTCAGAAATCGACATATGATAGTTTGTTCCCAAATTATATTGCAGGGGCTTTTGCATCGCAGATCGGAGGCTTGGCAGAACAGAAAATTAATGTGACGCAAAGCCGGCCACGCGGTGAACGCGAAGTGATTGTCCGAAGTGAACTAGTAAATAGTGCCGGTATCAAAAAGGCCTCAATTGATTGGCGCATTCGAGAAGTAGATGGGGAGCCTCGTTTGCTCGATGTGTTGGTAGAGCGCGTTTCACCCTTGGTGACGAAGCGTCAAGAATTTTCGTCTCTTGCCAAACGCGAAGGTATAGAGGCCTTGCTCGAGCATATGGAAAAGATTGCTAATTAAATTTACAAAGATGTCGTTTTCAACCATGTTGCGGCGCGCAATATGGCGGGTTTAACGGGCATTGGTGACCAGCCTAATTCTTTGCGGCTTGCCGAGCTATCGACATAAATTTTCTGTTTAGCGAGCTTAACCCCTTCAAGGCTAGCTAATGGCGCTTTGCCGCTTAGCAAGGCTCCCAGCTTCGCAATATGGGCAGTCATGGCTGCAAGGCTATATGGTACAGTTTTTTGTGGAAGTTTTTTATCTGTAACTGGGGCGAGCCAGTTTAAAAGCTCGGACATATTCACATCATCACCTCCTAAAAGATATTTCCCGCCCGGTTTCTTTTGGGCCGCCAAAATATGCGCACGCGCAACATCTTCAACGGCGATAAGATTAAAGCGGCAATCCAAATAAGCTGGCGGGGGCGCGGTGATAAATTGTTTGAGCATAGCGCTTGGCGCTGTGAGATTGTAATCGCCAGCTCCAACTGGAACGGTTGGATAGAGCACAGAGACAGCTTGCCCCGTACTGATTGCATGACGCGCGGCAATTTCAGCGTCTAGTTTTGAACGGCAATAAGGCCCTGCCATTGCCGACATATCGGGTAAGGTTTCGGGAACGGTTAGGGGCTGAGTTAAAGCTTGGCGCCAATCGCGTAAAATGACTTCTGTTGAGGTTATTAAAAGATGTTCGGTTTGTGCAGCGCGGGCCGCAGCCAAAACATTTTTGGTCCCGACGGCGTTAACCTGGTGATAGCGGTGTTTTTGCGGCACGCCCAAATGAGCTAGCGCAGCCAGATGAAAGACAATCGATTTGCCCTGCATCGTTTGATATAGCACGTCTTTATCAAGAATAGAGCCTTGTTGCCACTTTACCGTCGCCGCAATTTCGTCTGGGCGCGGCATTATGTCTAACACGCAAATATCCGCGCCAAGCGCAATCAATTGCGAGACAATATGCCTGCCGATAAAACCCGCGCCGCCTATTATAAGGACATTCTTATTCATAATCACCTTCGGGTAATTCGCACGCGGCAATGCCCTTATCAAAAGCGGCCCCAAGATAGATATGATTCCTTGCGCGTAAAGCCACGGTTGCCGCTGAAAGCAGGTCAGCCGATAAATCATAGGTTTTAATATCATTGCCGGCTGAGATGATAGAAAAACGGCTCTTCACCCGCGGACCCCAACCTGCGCGAAAGGCGGCATAGCGGATGAGATTAGGGTGAAGGGCCGCGATGATAGTCGTCTCGTCGGACGTCAGATTGTCAGGGCCGCCGGGTAACGAAATTTCTCCAAGCTTTTCGGTTTTTGTCTGCTCTGAAAGGTTCAATAGGGTTAAACGATCTGCCCGCGTTTCCGCGAGGTATAGGGCTTTCGAGGTTTGGGCGATACCATTTGCATAAGCAAGTCGCTCCATTATGTTTTCAGGCTCATTCTCTTGCCAATGCAAGAGAGCCGCGCCGTGTGGATTGAAAATGTCCGCTATTATTTGTTTCTTTTTATGACAGCTTTGGTGGTCTTGGGTGATGTATAAAGATTGAGGGATATCTATATTTCGGGACCCGTTTGCGCCTGTGGCCAGATTGTTAGCACTACAGAGGGCCTTATTTTTGAGACGTTTTGATAAGGTAATGGTCTCATCCTCTGCTATGATATAGTGGCTTATATGCGCATTTAAGTCGCCGCTTTGGTTTAAATCTCGTTCAATAATAGATAACCTCAGCCGTGTGTCATCTCGCTGAAGATCAAAACCATGAGGCCAATAGGCGTTAGGGTTGGTATGGGGCAAGTCCAGACGGCTGACTTCAGCGTCTTTTTGGGTAATATTCCAACGGTATATACCGCCAGCGTTTTTGCTGTCTCGGTCATAGGCAGAGATATAAATCTGCTGATTTAAAGAATCATAAGCCATATCTTCTGCGCCGATGAGCGGCTGACCATTATAGGTAAGGGCTCTATGTTCACATTGTAATTCCGGAAATTGTCCTATGGGACGGAACCACAACCAGGCTATATAAAGTCCGGCGATGAGGACTAGGCTCAGTATGAATTTAAGCGTGCGCGTCATAGCCCCAATCGGCATAGAGATCCCCCCAATTGGCATCTATGCGTGCTTTTAACTCATCTGGCAGGTCAAAAGTATTTTTCTGATAATTTTTTATCGTGTCTAAATAGGCCGTGAAGGCTGGACTATCGTTGTCAAAATCACCCAGGTCGAGTTGGGTGTAAACCTTGCTAAGTTCTCCTAAGGGATCGGTTTGAAAATCATCGAAGCGCATTTCGGCATATTGGTTAGTTGGTAAATTTTGGATCTGCTCTTTTAGGGTCATCATCATCCGGCGATAGGTTTGGAAAACAATCATATCTATGTCGATATGGTCGTAACGCTGAAGAGCTAATTCCGGGAAGAGTTTTTCATAAAAATTGCGCATGGATACAAAAACTTTGTAAGGGTGACGATGAATATGAATAAGTTTTGCGGCGGGAAACATCTCTAAAAGATGAGCGGGCCGAGCCGTATAAACGGGATTTTTTATTAAAAGCCGTCGGCCGCCTTGATCGAGGTTCAGTTTGCGGTAAAGATATTTTAGCGTTTTCTCCCATTTGTCCTTTTGGCTAGTATCTAAGTCGTCGAAAAAAGTGCCTTGATTGAAGTAAAATTCAAAATTTTTAGGAAAATATATCGCGTGATAATAGGAGATATGACTCATATTTGCGAGGGCGATTTCATCTTCTTGGGGGCTCTGGGCATCAACTTTCACATTGTCGATAAAGCGGTTATTCGGCAGGCTTTTTTTTAGTAGAGGCGAGAAAAGCCTCCCGATGATTAATATATCCCAGGGCAGGGCCGTTGCGAAAGGTGAGACATAGCCATAACGCTCAGCTTTGCTTAAAACATTATAGAGATGCGTCGTTCCGCTTCTCCAATGACCCAGAATAAATATTGGTTCCGGCTTGGCTTTCTTACGCTTTAGAAAAACGTAAAGGGCTTCAATCTGACTAAAAGGCCATCGCACTAAGGCAGATAGAATAAAAAGAAAAAACAGCCCCCTATGGCTCGGTTTTAATCCACCCGAACGTTTATATAGGGTAATAAGAGTTTTTAAATTTGCTCCAAAAAGCGGGTGAGAATAATTAACTTTAGCCACCTTATAGCCCTTTACAGATTTACGGATTGATAGCAATTTTTTCAGAGCCGAAAAGTGAGAAACTAGTGGTAGTAAATGTTACTTGTGATTATATTCTGAATTATCTTATTAGAGGAATTTAGAATAGGGATGATTTAGCGCCAATAATGGTGCGAAGCCCTAATAAAATTTTTAGTGGGATTTGCGTGTTAGCGACCGAAAAAAAAATAATTTTGGCACAACCAAGAGGGTTTTGTGCTGGCGTTATTCGGGCGATTGAAATTGTCGAGAGAGCTATACAAAAATATGGGGCTCCCGTTTATGTCCGTCATGAAATTGTTCATAATAAATATGTCGTCAATGATTTGCGGAGCAAAGGCGCAGTTTTTGTTGATGAGGTTGATGAAATCCCAGAAGGTGCGGTAACGATTTTTTCAGCGCATGGCGTCTCAAAAAAAGTTATATCAGATGCGGGAG
>CAYWSI010000158.1:0-4453 GCA_964460585.1 uncultured Algimonas sp. | reverse complement strand
TTTCCGCGAGCGGATAATGTTTCGTCATGCCTTTCCATAAATCGAGGCGTTTGCCGTTCTCGTCATAATTATAGAAGCCAGCACCAAGACGGCGGCCGCCGCGGTCCCATTTCGTGACCATATTCTCGATGAACTCTTCCGCGCCCGTTGGGACATATTTATCGCCCATCTCTTCTTGGGTAGACTTCATAATGTCATAACCTAGCTTCAGCGTTGTATCATCGGAAACGGCAAGCGGACCAATTGGCAAGCCGAGGTTCGCCGCGCAATTCTCAATCAGTGCCATAGACACACCTTCGGTCACCATCAAAGCGGCCTCATTGATATAAGGCGGGAAAACTTGGTTGGTGAAAAAGCCGCGTACATCTTTGACAATGATGGGCGTCTTGCGGATTTTCTTATTATAATCCAGCGCAACGGCGAGGGCGAGATCGCCTGTGCCTTCATGCGGGATGATTTCCAGAAGCGGCATTTTATCGACGGGCGAGAAGAAATGCATGCCGATATATTGGTCAGGCCGAGACGAATTTTTTGCCAAGCCGCCAATCGGAAGCGTTGATGTATTTGTCGCAAAGACAATGTTTTTTCCGATAACCGCTTCTGTTTTCTTGATAACGTCGGCTTTCACATCAGGGCGTTCGAAAACAGCTTCGATGATGAGGTCGACGTCCTTGAGCATATTGTAATCATCGGTTGGCGTGATGAGGGCGAGGAAGGCGTCTGCGTCTTCCTTGCTCATGCGGCCGCGTTTGACCTTTTTGTCGAGGATTTTTTGCGAATAGGCGATGGCCTTTTGCGCTTCTTCCATGTTTCGGTCGAGAGAGATGACCTCCATGCCGGCCTTGGCTGTGACATGGGCAATACCTGCGCCCATGAGGCCGCAGCCCAAGACGCCAACTTTTTTGATGTCTTGCGGTGGAACGCCTTCAGGACGGCCTGCGCCCTTGTCGGCGGCGTTCTTGTTGAGGAACAAGGTGCGAATCATATTCTTTGACGTCGAACCCATAAGGAGCTTGGCGATATATTTGCTCTCAATGCGCAGGGCTGTGTCAATCGGGACGATAGAGCCTTCGTACATACAAGAGAGAATGGCTGAGACGGCTGGGTAATTCCCTTTTGTCTGCTGCAATGCCATGGGCGATGCGACGGAGAAAAACTGAACCGATTTAGGGTTCATCGCCCCGCCGCCGCCAGGAATTTTAAAGCCTTTGACATCCCAAGGCGCAAGCACGCCTTTCTCGATATTGTCTTTGACCCAAGCCTTAGCAGCTGCGGCTGTTGTACCGGCTTCGACAACCTCATGAATGAGTCCTTGCGCTTTGGCTTTCTTAGGGTCGAGGTTTTTACCTTGTGTGCACATGGTGGCCGCAGGCTGCAGGCCCATCAAGCGCATGGTGCGCTGCGTTCCGCCAGCGCCGGGGAGGAGTCCGACCATGACTTCGGGTAGGCCGAGTTTGATTTTTGGATTATCGGCTACAAAACGTTGGTGGGTTGCAAGGCACATTTCGAGGCCGCCGCCAAGAGCGAGGCCTTCGACGGCAGAGGCTGCGGGTTTGGCTTTCTTGCCTTCCCGTTGAATTTGGCGCGTCGTCCATCCGCCATTTTCCATTTTACGCAGGGCAAGGGTGAGTTTTCGGCTCTCTTGGAAAGCTTCTTTCGTCAGGGTTTTCCCGGCTGCATTATGCTCGCTCATCATGTTCAGATCTGCGCCCGCGAGAAATGCGTTCTTTTTACCTGAAGTGAGAACAAGACCTTTCATGTCGTCATTTGAATTATAGTCGTCAATGAATTTATCAAACTCATTGATGAAATCCGGTGTCCAAACATTCATAGTTTGGTTTGGGACGTCGATAGTCATTGTCACAATGCCATCGGCATCCGTGTCTAATTTGAAGTTATTATAGCTCATATTTCTCTCCCGTCTTCTCGCCTAGACGCGTTCAATGATTGTGGCTGTTCCCATGCCGCCGCCAATACAGAGCGTGACGAGGGAGGTTTCTTTATTCGCGCGCTCAAGTTCATCGACCATCGTGCCGAGAATCATAGCGCCTGTCGCGCCGAGCGGGTGACCCATCGCAATCGCGCCGCCATTTACATTGATGTCGCCGTGATCAATGTCGAGGGCTTGCATGAAGCGAAGAACAACGGAGGCGAAAGCCTCATTAAGCTCATAAATGTCAATGTCAGACACGTTCATGCCTGCGCGTTTAAGGGCTTTCTTCGCCGCAAACTCAGGGCCTGTCAGCATGATCGTCGGCTCAGAACCGATAGAGGCCATAGAGCGGATACGCGCGCGCGGCTTAAGGCCAAGGCGCTCGCCTGTTTCTTTATTACCGATGAGGACCGCGCCTGCACCGTCTACAATACCTGATGAGTTCCCAGCATGATGCACATGTTTGATTTTTTCAATCCCGGGGTATTTTTGCTGTGCAACATTATCAAATCCGAAATTTTCTCCCAGCATGGTAAAGGCGGGATTGAGCGCGCCAAGCGTCTGCATATTCGTGTTCGGACGGATTGTTTCGTCATGATCTAAAACTGTCATGCCCAAGACATCTTTGACGGGGACGATAGATTTCTCAAATCGCTTTTCCTTCCAAGCTTTGTCAGCGCGTTTATGCGACTCGACGGAGTAAGCGTCTAGGTCATCACGCGAGAAGCCGTATTTGGTGGCAATTAGGTCTGCCGACACGCCTTGCGGGACCATGTAATTGGCAATGGCTACAGCTGGGTCAGCGCCCATTGCGCCGCCGTCGCTACCCATTGGGACACGTGACATATGCTCGACCCCGCCGCCAATCGCGAGGTCACATTCGCCCGCCATAACTTTGGCAGCGGCGATATTGGCTGCTTCGAGGCCAGACGCACAGAAACGGTTAACTTGGATACCAGATGTCGTCTCGGCATATCCCGCTTGCCAAATGGCGGACCGCGTGATGACAGCGCCTTGTTCGCCTACTGGCGAGACACAGCCAAAAGCAATATCTTCAATTTCTGCGGAATCGATATTATTCCGGTCCCGAACGGCTTCGAGAACTTGTGCGGCTAGATTGACGGGCGTTATTTCGTGAAGGCTGCCGTCTGATTTACCTTTGCCGCGTGGTGTGCGTACCGCATCATATATATAGGCTTCGGTCATAGTCTTTCCTCTTGCATAAACGCATAATTCATTTTTGAGTATGTGATATTTGTGGCAGGGGGCGCAATACCCAAATCGACCCTCTTTTTTGTATTGGGCCTAGCTAAAGGTCACTTTACCGTAATCCAACTGCCGAAGGTTGAATATTACATGAGCAATTATGAGGGTGCGCAAGCGAAAAGAGCATAGTCACATTGCCGCTAAAACTCATGTTTAGTGCTATGTACCCCCTCCATATAGGGGGGGATAATCAGGGTCTATACAGTTAATTGAAAAGACACCAAGGTTTCTAAACCGGGGTACAATACAAAGAAAGGCTCGCCTTCGGTGCGGTTAGTGATAATGGATGAAATACAAACGATGAACTCGGTCGAGAGAATTGCCAGAGAGACCGCATATCCGGACCCCCTCACCACGCAAAATATTTTAGAGCTTTATGAGGTAACCCAGGATGAACTACGGATTTGTGGCTGTTTAAACCCGACTTTTAATTCAACTGATGTCCATTTGGACATCAAAGAGAATACTCTGTTGGAGCTTGAAGAAGACCTCCTGAATGCGGCCGCGCGCGTGGAATTACGGGGGAATGAAGATTTAAAAAATTTGATCGACCTCTGGAAAAAAACTTTTTGCCAAGAGAATGGTGATAATGTGCGCCCAACCGACCGAATTGCGATGAATATTTTTCGCTATTTGATGAGCGCTGACGGGCTTAAAGACTAAAATTCTGAGCGCGCAATGCGGCCGTTACCCGGTCGTTGGTGTTAAGTTTTAAGAAAATTCGTTTCACATGTCCCGCAACGGTGCTTGTCGAAATGCCCAAAATTATTCCGATTTCAGGATTGGTTTTGCCAAATGATATGAGTTCTAGTACTTCACTTTCTCTCTCGGTCAGTTTTACGCTGGATCTCAAAGACTCCATTAGCTTGCAATATCGGATGTGCCCAGCTTGTAAGATGGCATGTATTTGCCAGAGAAATATCTCTCCATAAAATTCCCGCGATTCGTGAGGTCCTAAAGAGATGTATCCGCGCCGGTAATATGGACCGAATAACGGAATGAGCATGGCGTCTCCGTAGTCTAGCGCGAGTTTGATTCTGTGTTGGCTTCTGCCGTCAGATAATTCTGCTTTATCCAATAGGCAGGACAACCAACAAGGCCGGGCTTCTGCAAGAACATATTTCATGATAGGGTCGGACCTGTGCCCCTTTTCGGTTAGATAATTTTTGAAATCCGCGTCTAATCCAAACGACCAATATCGGTCTAATCTATCAAAATCATAACTCCCGATTGCGGGAATGTGATGGTAGCTTC
>CAYWSI010000157.1:0-4594 GCA_964460585.1 uncultured Algimonas sp. | reverse complement strand
ATGCACATGTCGAATTTATGCGCGGTGTTGAAAATCCAATAGCCATGAAAATTGGCGAAGGCTTAGAATCCGATGAACTTATGCGCCTTTTAGACGTCCTTAATCCGAATAATGAAGCAGGTCGTATGACTTTGATTGCGCGTTATGGACATAACAGTGTCGCAAATGGACTGCCGAGTCTCGCGCGCGCTGTGAAGCGTGCGGGTCGCCATGTGGTTTGGTCCTGTGACCCTATGCACGGTAATACGGTCAAAACGGACAGCGGCTATAAAACGCGTCCATTTGATAATATTCTGACCGAGGTCCGCCAGTTCATGCAGGTTCTGCATTCTGAAGGGTGTTGGCCGGGCGGCGTGCATTTCGAAATGACAGGTCAAAATGTCACGGAATGTTTGGGCGGTTCAGCGAATATGGTCAGTGAAGCAGATTTGTCCTCGCGCTATCACACCCATTGCGATCCACGCCTAAATGCTGACCAAGCGCTAGAGCTGGCCTTCTTGATCTCAGAAGAGCTTGGTCGTTACCGAAGAGAAGATGCCGCGCGCTTGGCGGGTTAGGCTTTCAAGAGCAAAAAAAACCGCCCCTTGAGAGGGACGGTTATAGAATTCGAAATTAGTTTAAGGCTAAAGATCTTTAAGGGCTGCTGCTGGTTTAAATGACGCAGATGTCTTAGCTTTTGACATCATCATTTTGCCTGTAGATGGATTGCGCATTTCGCGTGATGGGCGATGTTTTGAAATAAATTGACCAAAGCCAGGGATCACGACTTTTGTGCCGTCGCCTTGTTTCATCTCATTTGTGATGACTTCACAAAATGCATTGAGCATTTCACCACAATTCGCTTGTGTTGCACCTGTTTGAGCGGCCAATGCGCTGACGAGTTCTTTCTTGTTCATCTAGATACTCCCTATTGATGAATTGTGCCGACCCACATGCCGGTCACTTGAGATAAATCTTAAAGATTGAGGTTAACGAGTCATTAAAAACTGCGGTTTTATGAGGGTTTTAGGCTGTTTTAGGTTATGTTTTTAGGCATTTTTGTTAAGATTTAGGTCTATGTAGCCTTCGAAATAGTGACACGAGGTCAAATTCGGGAGAATCGTTATCGCAGTGATTCTCCCATTTTCTCTTGCAAAATGCCGGCGCAGCGGCGTTAAGGTGACATGTCTAAGAGATTGAAAATTGGCCTGATTGGTGCGGGTGTATTTGCGCAGTATCACGCCCAAAAACTTAATCATCATCCGCGTGTGACTTTTACGGGTGTTGTTGATCAAAGTGGGAAACGTGCGTCTGATTTAGCTAGAAAGTACAATGTTCCGCATGTGTCATTGGTTGATTTGCTCGGCATGTCTGAGGCTGTGGTTATAGCTTCGCCTGCAAGTAGCCATAAACCTCACTCTGTGCAGGCACTAGAGGCAGGTTGTCATTGTTTGATTGAAAAACCCCTTGCGACATCAGCGAAAGAAGCCGCGGTGATTGTGCAGTTAGCAAAGTCTAAAAATTTAACGGTCCAAGTAGGGCATCAGGAACGGATGGTCTTTAAAGCTATTGGACTGATGGATGTCAGCGAGCGGCCTTTGAAAATCGAGGCGGTTCGAAATTCGCCTTATTCGATACGGGGTACGGATACGTCTGTGACATTTGATTTGATGACCCATGACATTGATCTTTGCACGGCTCTTATGGGAGGAGTGGCAGATGAAGTGGTTGGGCAGGCAGGCCGTGTAAGATCCGTGACGGCGGATATGGCCTATGGTCGTTTGCGCTATGGTGATGCGGTAGCCAATCTTAAAGCGAGCCGCGTGGCAGAGATAAGTGAGCGTTGGATGAAACTCACCTATGCGTCGGGTGAGGTGCATATAGATTTCAATAAGAAGACTCTGACGAACTCAACCACATTTGCCTTAGATGAAAATTTTGCGGATAAGGATATAGCAAAAGATAGTCTGGGGGCGGCGACGGATAATTTTGTACGCGCTATTTTGGACGGCGTTCAGGTTTTAGTGGGCCCAGACGACGGCCAAATCGCAGTGCAGACCGCAGAGCGCATTGACGAAGGGAGAGTCGGATGAAGCTCTTGAAATGGGGTGGGCTAGGCCTGCTTGTCGCGCTCTTAGTCTTTGTCGCAATGAGCTGGACGAAAATTCAGCGACTTCTAACTGTCAACAGCCTGTTCGATGCGGATAAGATTGTCTCTAATTTCTCTAATATGGATGCAGCCTTTCTGCATCATGACCTGACCATTGGAGCGCCAAAACCATGGCCTGAGGATATTCAGGATATTCCCGAAACCGTGATGATTGCAGGTGTTGAGACGAAACTCGCGGAGGCCCTCGAAGAACTCGATACGACGGCACTTGTGATTATCCGTGACGGTAAACTTATCCATGAGAGTTATTATAAAGGTACGGCTCGCGATGACCTGCGCATTAGTTGGTCGGTTGCGAAGTCGTTCATGTCAGGGCTTTACGGGCGGGCGATTGAAGAGGGGCTGATGGATATCGAGCGGCCGATTGAGACCTATCTCCCGCAGCTTAAAGGCACAGCTTATGAAGGCGCGACAGTCGCCAATATTCTGAACATGGCCAGCGGTGTTAAATTTAACGAGGATTACCTCGACCCGAAATCTGACATTAACGATATGGGCCGCGTGTTAGGTCTTGGCGGGTCTATGGATAAATATACGGAAACCCTAACCGAGCGCCAATATGAGCCGGGAACAGTTTGGCAATATGTCTCGATTGATACCCATGTTGCGGCAATGGCGCTGCGCAATGTGACGGGAAAAACCCTGCATCAGCTTTGGGAAGAGACTTATGGCGCGCATCTCGGGATGGGAAAATCGCCCTTCTATCTAACAGATGGTGAAGATGTGGCCTTTGCGCTCGGCGGATTGAACCTGCGTACACGGGACTATGCCAAATTTGGGCAGCTCTTTCTGCAAGGCGGAGAGTGGGAAGGAAAGCAGCTTATCCCGGCTGAATGGGTGAAGGCCTCGACGGTCAATCTCGCGCCGAATACCCATCCTGTGCGCGGGTCAGGCTATGGCTATCAATGGTGGGTGCCGATGCCGCAAGAGGGGCCGAGCAAGGGCGATTACTTCGCCGTCGGGATTTACGGCCAATATATATATGTGAACCCAGCCATGAATATCGTCATCGCAAAGAATGCAGCTGACCGTGAATTCACGGTCGCGCAAAGCAATGGCCAGCACAGCATGAATATGAATATCGATATGTTCCGGAGCTTGGCGGAGCAGTTGAAACCAATGTAAATAGTGGGCGTCTAATTGTAAAAATAGGTAATCAGCAAGAAACTATTGAAGGTATGGTGCATTGCGATTGCTAGGTGCATAGACTTGCCCTAGCTCACACTGTCGCCAAGTGAAATTTCAGAGATATGCATATGAACGAAAACTGGCGAGGATGGTTTGGATTTTCAAGCTGGCGAAGCTGGGTCTGGCCTCAAAACAAAAGCGATTGGAAAAGGCAAATCATAGGAGTGCTTATTTTGCTCCCTTTTGCTATTCTTGCATATTTTTGGGTGAGCTCAGGCTAGGCGTAAGGGCTTTGATACAATAAACCCGCCCCAACATTACGTTGGGACGGGCTGTTTTGATGCCTGCGTCATCACTTAGACGACAGCGAAACCAAATCTTCCATCAGGCCTATAGTGCTAAGTGGACGGGCTACACTCGACCCTATCCATAACATTGCCAAACACATCGGGCAGGGGTAGAGCGCTTCCATGACTCAGAGCTTAAAAATTGCCTCCATTCAGGCCAATCCTGTCGTCGGGGATATTCCCGGAAATTTGGAGAAAGCGCAAAAGTACTACGCCAAAGCTAAAGCGGACGGCGCGGATATTGTTGTCTTTTCAGAGCTGTTCATCATCGGTTATGCGCCAGAGGATTTAGTACTGCGGCCTTCGGCTGTGACGGATTGTAAAACCGCCTGTGAGCGTCTTGCAGCGGGCACGAAAAACGGGCCCGCGATTGTTTTTTCTTCGCCATGGTTGGACGACGGAGAGCTCTATAATGCGGCGCTATTCATGCGCGGGGAGGCTATCACCGATATTCGCTTTAAGCATCATTTGCCGAATTACGGCGTGTTTGATGAAGCGCGTATTTTTACATCAGGTCACTTGCCTCAACCTATTGATTTTCAAGGTATTTCTATTGGACTGCCTGTCTGCGAAGATCTGTGGCAAGACACGGTGGCAGACCATCTAAAAGACGCCGGCGCAGAGATTATGATCTCCCCAAATGGCTCCCCGTGGCGGCGCACAGCGTTGTCGGAACGGGTTGAAGCGCTGGGCGAGAAAGTTATCACGGAAGGCTTGCCCCTTGTCTATGTTAATCAGGTAGGCGGGCAGGATGAGCTCGTCTTTGACGGTTCTTCTTTTTCTATGGCGGCGGATGGGGCCATCGTTCAATCTCTCAAAAGCTTTGTCGAGGATTACGATCTTGCGACATGGGAAAAGCGCGATGGCGTCTGGACTTGCGTGGAGGCGAAACAAGAGGTGCAGCTTTCAGGCCATGAAGCCGATTGGCGCGCCATGTGTTTGGGGCTCGGCGATTACGTCAATAAGAACG
>CAYWSI010000156.1:0-4637 GCA_964460585.1 uncultured Algimonas sp. | reverse complement strand
CCCCCTATGTAGGGAGTTCGGCAGCTTTTGCCACGCGCGCAAGACATATTCCATCTACCTGTGCGGCTCCAGCACGTTTTAAACGTTTCGCGCAGGCCTCCAAAGTTGCACCGGTTGTATAAACGTCATCAATTAAGACGAGATGTCGGCCCTTTATGCGGTCTTCCTGTCTGACCGAAAAAGCGCCTCGGACATTCTCTATCCGCGCCCGCGCATTAAACCCGCCTTGGCTTTGCGTACGTTTGGTGCGGAATAAAATATCTGGCGCAAATTCTGCGGGCGTAATTTTGGCAAGGGCGCGCGCCAAAAGCGCAGCTTGATTATAACGGCGCTTAATTAGGCGCGTCGGGTGGAGCGGCACGGGAATGAGAAAATCTGCCTCTGCCAAAAACTCGCGCCCCGCCCTGCGCATTTGCGCAGCAAAACTTACAAGCCCTTCTGTGCGTCCGCCATGTTTGAAAGATAAAATTAGCGCGCGCGATCCGTCATCATAGGCCATGGGGGCTCGCGCCCGGCCGCACACAGGCCGCTTCACGGCGCAGCGCGCACATAAAGACCCGCCCGGCACGGCATATTCAAAGGGCAATCCGCAAGCCTCACACCACGGCGCATCCAGAAAGGTGACATCCGCCCACATATGTTTGGCGATTGGGTCAGCCTCTAGGCCCAACAAGTCTTGCGGCGGTAGCATAGCGTCAATCACCACCCCGCCCGCAGATTTTAGGCGGCGAGCTGTTATTTCACTCAGGCTGTCATCTTGCGCTAAGGGCATGAGAATGAGAATAGCGAAACTCTATGAACACGTCGCCCCCTAAAATATTCAACCGCCGGGCTCAAACATTAGCCCAGCAGCGCGGCGCCAAACGCCAAGCGCGAGGCGGATTGTCCTTCCTCTACACCCGCGCAGCGGAAGATGCCGCCTCGCGCTTAGAAGACATCAACCGACGGTTCAGTGCCGCTATATTGGTCGGCGCGGTGGATGGCCGAAAAACGATAGAGGCGCAGTTGCGAGCTGACCGCCGTCCCAAAAAATTTGACTATCTGGACACTCCTTCCAAACTCGGCGGGCAATATGATTTAATCCTTTCCATTTTCGATTTGCAAAGTGACGATGATATTCCTGAAACGCTCATGCGCTACCGCCAACATTTAGCGGCGGATGGGTTATTGCTCATCGCGTTTTTAGGCGGGGAGACTCTCACCGAATTTCGGCAGAGTCTTTACGCCTCAGACCAAAACATATTGGGAGGCGCCTCAGCGCGGGTTTATCCCATGGTCGATTATAGTCAGGCCGCTATGTTGCTCGGACGAACAGGCCTCGCCCTTCCCGTTGTTGATATGGACCGTTTCACCGTCTCCTATAGAAAGCTCTGTAGCCTTATAAGCGACTTGCGAGATTTAGGACTAAGCAATGTCCTGACCGCGCGCGATAGGCGTCCGCTGACCCGAAAATGGCTGACCCATTTGCAAGAGAGTTACTTGGCCCATTTCGCAAGAGACGACAGAAAACTCCAAGCGACATTTGAGGTTATTTGGATGACAGGCTGGGCGCCGCATGAAAGCCAGCAGAAACCTTTGAAACCCGGCAGCGCGAAAATGCGCCTTGCAGATGCGCTCAAAACAGATGAGACAAAACTTTAACGCCGTTTGATTGGCCCGAGATAGGGAGAGAAAAAATCGATAATCAACGCCCCTCTCGTCTCTTTGCGCTGGACGCCTTTCGCGTCTTCGCCATTGTCATGATGATTGCCTATCATTTCATCTATGATCTGAAATATTTTGGCTATGTCGATTGGAACACACCGCTGGGCGATGGATTTCGGCAATGGCGAACGAGCATTGTTTTTGGCTTCGTCTTTGCGATGGGCGTGAGCATGGGTCTCGCCCATAACGCGGCCCGCAGACCCCGCGCTTTTTGGAAACGCGTCGGACAAATTCTAGCCTGCGCCCTGCTGATTACAATCATATCGATTTTCATGTTTCCCGAAAGCTATATCTATTTCGGTATTTTACATTTCATGGTGATTGCCAGTTTATTGACCTTCGCCCTCATCGGGCAGCCAAAGCTCGCCTTTATCCTCGGGGTTTTAATTGTGGTTTCATTTTGGGCAGGTTGGGTGCCCTATGGCTGGCCTATCAATTTAATCTCTGGCTTGCCCGGCTATACGGAAGATTTTGCCTCCCCCTTTCCATGGCTAGGGGTCGCCTGTATCGGGGCGGCTCTCGGCGAGCATCTGGCCATGAACCCAGAGGCGAAGAATAAATTATCGAACTGGGAGATAGGCGGTTGGTTAGGAAAGATGATTAGTTTTTCGGGCCAGCGGAGCCTGTCTATCTATATGCTGCATCAACCTGTTTTATTCGCCCTGATTATCTCATGGCGTTTTATAGCGGGCTAGGAGATTACGCCCGCAGCTTTCAATGCCTCTAGCTTCGCCGTATCATAGCCAAGCTCTGCGAAAACATCTGCCGCATCATCATTCGGGCCTGGCACTGTAAAATCCGGATCTGTTTCCATATCTTTGAAACCCGGCGCAGGACGCGGATGAACAAAGGTGCCTTGTTTGCGAAGACCGCCGCGCGCCGCATTTTGCGGATGGTCGGGCGCTTCTTCATAGGTCAGAACAGGCGTGACGCAGGCCTCCGTCCCGTCAAAAATTTTAGCCCAAGCGTCGCGGGTTTTACTCGCAAATTTGGCTTCTAACATCGCGTGTTGTTCGGGGAATTTCGAAATATCTCTTTGCTCGCCGTAATCCTGCACATCAATCTCCAAGAGACGTAACATTTCCGCAAAGAATTGCGGTTCTAAAGGACCAACCGCCATGAATTTTCCGTCTTGCGTGGCATAGCACCGATAGAAGGGCCACGCCCCATCGAGGATATTCGTACCCCGTTCTGGTGACCACCGTCCAAGACTTGAGAGCATATGTAAAATGCTCATCATGGAATTTGTGCCGTCAATAATGGCCGCATCGACAATCTCGCCTTTGCCCGTCCGCTGGGCTTGAAATAAGCCTGCCAAAATCCCCGCCACCAGAAAGAGCGAGCCGCCGCCATAATCCCCGACAAGGTTGAGCGGCGGAGAGGGCGGGGTATCGGCGGGTCCCATGGCCGCAAGCGCGCCGGTGATTGAGATATAATTAATATCATGCCCTGCCATTTTCGCCCAAGGCCCGCTTTGCCCCCATCCCGTCATACGCCCATAGACCAGTTTCGGGTTCACCGCGTGACACGCGTCTGGTCCAACCCCGAGCCGCTCTGTGACGCCGGGGCGCAAGCCTTCAAATAAAACATCTGCGGATTTCACGAGGTCCAGAACAATGGCTGCGCCGTCTGGCTTTCGTAAATCCAGCGTCAGGGTTTTCTTGCCGCGATTGGACAAGTTCGGAATGCCGCCCATCGGTCCAGGACGGTTTATCACAATAATCTCGGCGCCCATATCGGCCAAGAGCTGCCCCGCATAAGGCCCTGGCCCTATCCCCGCCAGCTCAATAAT
Organism: uncultured Algimonas sp.; assembly: GCA_964460585.1. Taxonomy (GTDB): domain Bacteria; phylum Pseudomonadota; class Alphaproteobacteria; order Caulobacterales; family Maricaulaceae; genus Litorimonas. The sequence goes on along the minus strand of CAYWSI010000156.1, from coordinate 1,141 downwards.
CCGCACGCCGTCTAGAGGTTTGTTCATGATGGGGTCTCTTCATAACAAATGGCGTAGGACTGGGTGCGGGCCAAGGTGCGTTTATATTTGACTTGCCGCGCATCGTCCCCTTCGGCTTCGGCCCATTCCAGTCCCAGCCGCGCCGCATAATGCAGCGCCGTGCGCGGGCAGACTTCCTGCGCGCCCAAGGCCAGCGCTTTCGCGCGCCTACTTTCGGGAATATCATAATGCGGATGGCTGGCTTTAGGCGGGGCTTGGAACCAACGCCGCTCCATACCGATTTTATCCGCCATCTGATGGAGCTCATCCAAACTATCGGCAATCATGTGGCACATGATATAGCCGCGAAAGGGATGGCGGGCGGTATCGACATAAACGCTCATATATTTAGGCCTAATTCAGCAGTGAGGTGCGAACAAGCTACATATTTCGCGAGGCCTGCATGCATCTATATCGCATTTTGCATCGAAGCCTATATCGGTTTAAGGTCCAGCCTTCGGATAAAACCTCAATCCAGTTAAGGGGACGCTCGTTGTGGAAACCATCAGTTTAAAATCAGAAAAAATATCCGAACAGGGTCAACGCCGCATGCGCCGAAACCTGTTTGCGGCTTTCGCTGATGCGTGCAAAACCCATGGAAAAACCAAAGAGATTGTCACGGACGGTGACGGCAGAAGCCTCACCTATGCAGAGATTATGCGCGCCGTCTTTGCCCTTTCCTCGCCCCTCAAGAAATACAGCCAGCGTAATGAAGCGGTAGGTATTTTGCTGCCCACAGGCGCCGGCGCGGTCATCTCGCTTTTTGCGCTCCATGCGGCAGGGCGCATCCCGGCCATGTTGAACTTCTCGGCGGGCGTACAAAACCTGAAAGCCGCCGCGCAAACGGGTCAGTTAAAATCTATCATCACGGCCCGTAAATTTATCGAAGTCGGCGGGCTCTCTACATTAATAGACGCGATTTCCGGCGAGCTAAATATTATCTATTTAGAAGACCTAAAAAATGAAATTGGATTAGGCGGGAAACTCCGCGCCGTGATAGGGCCGATTGTTCCAAAAATTTTTGCGCCGAAACCTGCGGCAGATGCACCCGCGATTATTTTATTCACATCTGGAACGGAAGGCCGTCCTAAAGGCGTTGTCC
>CAYWSI010000155.1:0-4799 GCA_964460585.1 uncultured Algimonas sp. | reverse complement strand
CTAAATTTCAGATAGCATATGCTCCGCAGAGCTGACTTTAAATTCGCCCGGCGCTTCGACAAATAGTTTCTCTACCGTGCCGTCATCTACAACCATGGCATAGCGTTGTGAGCGTTGGCCCATGCCAAAACCTGACCCATCTAATTCCAGACCAATCGCTTTAGCGAACTCACCATTTCCATCTGCAAGCATATGAACATCGGCGCTTCCGGCTTGTTGGCCCCACGCGCCCATAACAAAGACATCATTCACAGACACGCAGGCAATATCATCAATGCCACGCGCTTTTAACATCGCAGCTTTTTCAACAAAGCCTGGCAAATGTTTCGCCGAACAGGTCGGTGTAAAAGCACCTGGCACGGCAAAAAGCGCAACACGCTTGCCTGAAAATACATCATCTGTACTCATAGGCTGTGGCCCGTCCGGCCCCATTTTCATGAATGTTGCCGTTGGGAGTTTTTCTCCAGCTTGAATTGTCATAGTTAAATTTCCCGAAAATAAATTTTATCGTCTTTCGATAAAGATAGGGAGAGTCTTCCAACTGCGCAAGATAGGTCAGGACGATTTTCAACTATCACAGTTAATTTTATTCTCGAAATGTGGAGTTTATTGGACGCCTCACGCAAACATGTCATTATAGTTCTATGAAAGAATCTGCCCCCAAACATCAGAGCTTCCGAAATTCCTTTTTGATCGCCACCCCCAATATGGGTGACCCAAGATTTCGCTTCGCCGTCATCTATATCACCTCTCATGATAAGGACGGAGCGATGGGGCTTATCGTCAATAAAGGAAAATCAGGTTTACTTATTTCTGATTTATTGGACCAAGTTGGAATAGATGGCGAGGTGAGAGTTGCCGACACCTCTGTACTGAACGGCGGGCCTGTCGATATTGACCGTGGGTTCGTTCTGCATAGTTCCGATTATTTCAAACCAGAGAGTTCATTGAAAATTTCAGAAACCCTCTCATTGACCTCGACCAAAGACGTGCTGGAATCTCTAGTGTCTGATAATCATCCCAAAAATGCACTGCTCGCGGTGGGCTATGCCGGATGGGGCGCAGGGCAGTTAGAAAAAGAAATCGCGCAGAATAGCTGGCTCGTGACAGATGCAGATGATGATCTCGTTTTTTCGCAAGACCTAGACGGAAAATGGGCAAAAGCCCTGACAGATATGGGCATTAATCCAAGCAGTCTGAGCCAAAGCGGAGGCCGTGCTTAATCCTTGCTCAATTTGGCGTAGATATCGTGATCGCGCCACGCTCCATTTATCTTTAAAAGCCCGCGCGCTGTTCCTTCAAAATGATACCCGCTGGCCTGAAGGACTTTAATAGAGGCTGAGTTATCGCTCTGAACTGCCGCCTCGACGCGGTGCAAGCCAAGGCCTGTAAAGCAAAACTCACTAGCGGCCCCAACAGAGGCGCGCGCAAATCCGCGCCCCGCATAGCTTTCACCAATCCAATAGCCAAGTTTAGCCGATTGCGCTGTGCCTCTATCAATATGGGTAATGTTGCACGCGCCGACCAAAGTCTCTTCGCGGAAAATATGAAACGGGAAAGCACGGTCCTGTTGCACGAGTTTTTTGAGGCGAGACAACCGCCCGCGATAAGCAGACCGGGTCAAGGCCGTTTCAGATACATGCGGTTCCCATGGGCGCAAATAGTCCAAATTTGCGCGGCGCAGCGCCGCCCAAGCTTCGAAATCAGCCCATCGGGGATGCTTCAATCGAATAACGCCGCCAGCAGCTTTGCCAGATAAAATAGTCTGTGTGCCCCGAGAACTTACCATGTCAAACGACCCGCACGGCGGTGTATCAACCCGTAAAAAATTAGAAGTAGAAAGGCGAATGAAAACCACGTCAGCATATAGTCACGGTGGTTATTACGGATGGAAGGTCGGCGGACGGGGAGACTTTCCGCAGAGGTCGCGTCAGGCTCTATTTCTAAATAATGTGAGAGTATAAGATTTTGGGGCATGTCTCGCGCCCAGCTACCATCCTGATTAAACTTAAACCAGCGGTTTGAAGCTCGACTAGGTTGAGATTTTATCCAGCCCTCGACTCGACCCATGGGATGGTCCGTACGAACATAACCAAATTCTTCATTGTAAACATCTTGCAACGTCTGAGGATACGCGTTCAATTCCTGTTCTTTTTTCGCTGTGTCTACTGTTCGCGCTATGACAAAAATTGACTTCTCGCGGCGTGTCAAAGCGTCTCTATCTTTTGTGGGAATAAAAATATCCCAAAAAATCCCACCTGTTTGTGACTTATAAACGTGATAGACAGGGGCACCTTTGACGGGAAAGGCGTTGATAGAAATACGCCTAAAATCAACGGGTTCACCCGAAGCAATCGCGCGCTCCAAATCCGTCAGGGATGTCAGCGGAGGGGCCGTCACTGACGCCTCCACTTCGGCCAGTAAATCCGTTTTCCATTGCAAGCGTTGATATTGCCACACGCCGAGTGAAATCAGGATGACGAGCATGACGGCAACAATGGCTGTTAGCCATGGCATGGGACGAAACTTCACGCGCATAACTAGACTCCCTCGAGACGAACGTTATCGCTACTGTGACGCCCAAATGGAAACGGCGGCACAAGCCGCCGATTTCGTTTCATACTAAGCAAGAGCCTTAGCCATGTAAGCTATATCCAAAGATGATATAGACGAAGGCAAAGAGGAAGAGCCAAACCACATCAACAAAATGCCAATACCACGCGGCAGCTTCGAGGCCGAAATGTTTCTCTGGACGCAAGCCGCCTTTCATCAAACGCAAATACATCACGGCAAGGAAGATCGTACCGATCAAAACATGCAAACCATGGAAACCTGTCGCCATGAAGAATGCGGATCCATAGGCATCTGTAGACAGCCAAGGTTCCCCTTCAGCGCGGCCATGGAAGGCTTCCAAATACTCAACGCCCTGTAAGAAGGTAAAGAAAATGCCGAGAATAACCGTGAGGCCCAATCCCCATTTCGCGCCTTTGCGGTCATTGTGAATAAGCGCATGATGCGCCCAAGTTACCGTCGTACCAGATAGAAGCAACACCACTGTATTAATAAGTGGCAGATTCCATGGGTTTATCGCGTGAATACCAGGCGCCATTGTGTCGGCGTAAGCGGGCGCATTCTCAAGAATAGCTGTATCCCAGCCCGTGCGCATTTTATGGAAAAGGCCCAATTCAAAGAACATCCAGAACCAGCCGACAAAGAACATGGCTTCTTGCATGATGAACATGATCATACCGTAGCGCAGGCCAATATCGACAACTGGCGTATGGTCGCCGGCCTTTGACTCGGCAGCGACATCTTTCCACCAGCCATACATGACATAAATCGCAAAGAAGCACCCTAACACGAGGAAGAACCAGCCTCCATCTGCACCGACTTTATCGGCGACAGGGCGGTAGCTATCTTGAAGGCTATCAAGACCTTTAGAGAAGAACCATTCTAGCATGGGCGACTCGCCGGTACGCGGCTGTAAACCGGCAAAGAAAATAACCATGCCTGCACCCCAAATTAAGGCTGCGATGCCTGAGAGGAGCGGCCACGGAGATGGCGGGATAAGGTGATAATCGTGTTCGACGGCGTGTCCGGCCATGAGGGTACTCTTTTGATAGATTCGCACAGAGAGCCATGCGGATGTTAAAGTCGTGGCTGCTATAGCCGCGACGTTGCTTCGCCGCAATATCGTAGATTGGTTTAGTTCGTCGCGGATGCAGTCGATTTCGCGGGCATTGTGCCTTCTTTAGCAGGAAAGAAGGTATAGCTCAGCGTCATGGTTTTAATCTCGTCAAAGCGCGAATCTTCATCCAATTGCGGGTCGACGAAGAAAATCACAGGCAAACTAAGAGATTCGCCAGGTTGGATGGTTTGTTCTTCGAAACAAAAACAGTCTGTTTTGATGAAAAATGGCGCAGCTTTGACGGGCATGACATTGAAATTGGCAACCCCTGTCACGACCTCATCGCTTATGTTTTCAATGGTATAATAGGCCAGACCTGATTGTCCGAGCTTCACGTCCATACGCCGTTGGTCCGGACGGAACTTCCACGGTAAATCTTGCGCGATGTTTGAATCAAATTCGACCGTGACGGTTCGGTCAATCACCTCTGACAAATTCTCATCCGCAATTTTTGGCGTCCCGCCATATCCTGTCACTTTGCAGAATGTATCGTAAAGCGGGTCGGAAGCGAAACCGAGGCCTAACATGGCGATGCCAACGCCCGAGAGAATAACCAGTGTTTTCTTATTAGACGGCATTAGGTAATTGTCCTCGGCTGACCATGGTTACAAAGACGAGAATGACAAAAAACAACAAACTTAAGGCCAATACGATATTTCGTTTGGTTCTAGCTTTGACTTCCGAATAGGTGGGCTTTGCGAAATGCTTTGGACGATCGCGATATTCCTGCATATTAGAGAGCTCCGCGTAAAAGATAATCAACACCAATCAACGCGAACATAGCAAAGAGATAGAGAATTGAAAACGCAAAAAGGTTGCGCGCATCGCGGTCGCCTTTTTGAACCTCATAGAGGCTTTCAGGTTGGACCTCATCTTTTTCGCCAGCGCGGGACCGCCAAACTTTATAGGCCAGCGCGAGGAAACCAGCATTTAAAAGCAAAGCCCCAAAGGCGTAGATAGACCCGCCCAGCCCCGTAAAGACTGGAGCCACTGCGACAGCCGCTAAAAGGATTGAATAACCAAATATTTGATTGCGCGTAGATTTCGGCCCCGCGACATTTGGCATCATAGGAACACCGACGCGGCCATAATCGCTGAGCTTATAAAGCGC
>CAYWSI010000154.1:0-4812 GCA_964460585.1 uncultured Algimonas sp. | reverse complement strand
TTTTCAGGACGGGCTTATAGACGGTTGGAGAAATCTCAAAGGCGTAACTATCGACACGGCGGTCTATGTCGCGCACTACATAACGGCCGGGTGTACGCACAGGTGAAAAATCAAAATGCCAGACACGGTCCCCTGAGAGCTCATCAACTTTACCATTTTTCCAAGGCCTTGGCTGCCCAGAATAGACCGTCTGCCCTGTCCCGACATTTATCACGGCATAACGATTACTTGGTGAGAAACTACGCCCTGCATCAAATCCAATTTTCGGGTCTTTGATAATTGCGACCTTATCCAGCGCAGGCAAATACCCGAATTGATCGACAAGTATCGGCGGGGTTTGAGCCGACGCCGAATTTGTGCCCTGCGAGCAGCCGATTAAGGCCAGAACCGCAAAGAAAGAGGCAAGATGTTTCATATGTGCATGGGACAAGATTGACCTAGCTTTTGTCAACCCATCTTATGCCAAAGCTTTAGCGATCAAATTTCACGAATTTCAGCTTCTTTGGCATGTCTGCATCTGGACCGAGGCGGCGTTTCTTATCTTCGATATAATCCGCAAAGTTGCCTTCGAACCACTCAACATGGCTATCACCTTCATAAGCGAGGATATGGGTCGCGACACGGTCGAGGAAGAAGCGATCATGCGAGATAACTACGGCACAACCCGGGAATTTTTCCAAGGCAATTTCGAGAGAGGCCAGCGTTTCACGGTCCAAATCATTTGTCGGTTCGTCGAGCAGTAGTAAGTTCGCTGGGCGCGTGAGCATTTTCGCCATATTCACACGGTTGCGTTCACCGCCTGATAATTGGCCAACATTTTTCTGCTGGTCCGTCCCTTTGAAGTTAAAGGCTCCGACATAAGCACGAGACGGCACTTCGCGTTTCCCCATAACAAGAATGTCCAAGCCGTCGGAAATCGCTTCCCAGACATTCTTTGAATTATCCAACGCATCCCGGTTTTGGTCGACATATCCAAGCTCGACGGTTTCCCCGACTTTAAATGTGCCTTCATCTGGCTGTTCTTCGCCCGTAATCATCTTGAACAAGGTCGTCTTACCTGCCCCGTTCGGTCCAATAACGCCGACAATACCGCCGCGCGGCAATTTGAAAGAGAGGTCTTTGATGAGGAGCTTATCGCCAAACCCTTTGGAGACATTATTCGCTTCAACAACGATATTTCCAAGACGCTCGCCCATTGGAATACGAATTTCCGCGTGAGACACAACTTCATTCTCGGCTTCATCGCGTAGCTTCTCATAAGCGCTAATACGGGCCTTTGATTTTGACTGACGCGCTTTGGGGTTAGAGCGAATCCATTCTAATTCCCGCTTCAAGGCTTTCGTCTTTGAATCGCTTTCACGGCCCTCTTGGTCCATGCGCTTGCCTTTAGCTTCCAGCCAAGACGAGTAGTTCCCCTCATGCGGATAGGCGCGGCCACGGTCGATTTCCAACGTCCAATTGGTGATATTATCTAGGAAGTAGCGATCATGGGTAATGAGGATAATTGCTCCTGTATATTTAACCAGATAATTCTCAAGCCAAGCCACAGTCTCCGCATCTAAATGGTTGGTCGGCTCATCGAGGAGTAACAAATCAGGCTTGGACAGCAAAAGCTGACACAGCGCAACACGGCGGGCTTCACCGCCCGAGAGCGACGTCACAGGGTCATCTTTCGGCGGGCAACGCAGCGCCTGCATGGCCATCTCAATTTTGGAATCAATATCCCAGGCATCGCGGCCATCGACTTGCTCTTGTAGAGACGTCATCTGCTCCATCAACTCATCGGTATATTCCGTCGCCATATCTGTTGCCGCTTTATTATAAGTGTCAAAAATTTGCTTATCTTCACAGCCCTCAATGACATTTTCCCAAACCGTCTTTGATTGATCCAATCTTGGTTCTTGCGGAAGATATCCAACTTTGACGCCTTCAGCGGCCCAATGCTCACCGGTGACTTCATTATCGACGCCCGCCATGACCTTCATCAGGGTCGACTTACCCGCACCGTTCACACCAATAAGGCCGATTTTCGCATCGGGGTAGAATGACAAATGCACATTGTCGAGAATGGTCTTATTGCCGAATTTCTTCGTCAGACCTTGCATGTGATAGCAGAATTGGCGGGCCATATTACGCTCATTAAAATGGTTTCAACTTTGCGCGCGATATGTGGTGATAGGACATGGAATGCAAGCCAATCGTACCGATTGAGACCATATATTTGCGCAGTTGGCGCAAAGTGTCAGACCATAGAGCCCTTACTCATATCCAAATGCGGCATTTTAGATCAAATTGGCTTTAATGTTTCGAGGTCCAAACGGATCACATCTTCAGATCCTTCACAAACAACATCTATGGCCGCCTTAGTCTTTTTATGCGTATCAACATCGATATCTCCACACACCTCTTGTGCTGCGGCATGTTCAATATCGTGATTACGATGACCATTATAAAAGCCGAGAACAAAAACACCTGAGAGCAAAACGACAATGCCGAGTGTAATAATTCCCAAGATACTTCTCGCAGACGTCACAATGTATCCTTGCCCATCCAACTCATCTTCATCCATGGGTTCAATGAGAGAAATCTGCTTAAAAATCTGCGTATAAAAGCCCGTACTCAGAAGTAAAAAAATTACTAGATATGATAACTTTCTGGGGCTTTCAGCAACTAACGGAGCAACGAAACCTCCAAGAACCTCTAAGGCAATGCCAAGGCCAATTGCGACATAAATCACAACCATAAAAGCCAAGGTCATGGATTTCCGCTTAAGGTCTTTCTCCCACTCATCAAGATATTTGTCAGGAGACCAAACACGATTTACAATCCGCGCCAACAACACCGTCACCGTGAAAATCGCGGCAGCAACATAGGCAATGAAGAACGCTATTGCGGAATATCCCTTTGGCAGACCATAGAGAATAAGGAACACAGTCAACGGGATTATTGACAAAGACCCAATCGTCAACCAACGTAAACGTTTGATGGATTTCTCACTGATTGAATCAGCGGTTAGCGCAAATAGATCAGCATAAAACTTCATCATTATTCGGCTCCCTCTTCACCTAACTCTAACTCTGGAGGGTAAGGACGGTTTTCATCGAAACAGGCGAAACCGTAATTGTCCTCGTCGACCGAAACCCAGTGTACGCGTGACCCGCGAGCCTCACATATGTCTTTGGCCTCGTAAGCTAGTATAGCAATCTCGGATTGCGCCGGATTTTTTATTCCTGAAATGACGCCTAAGATAAATGGTATCACGACGATACCGACAACGAGTAAGCTGGAGATCGTAATGACACCCTTCAAAGATCGCCGCGCATCAATATCTGTTGAAAATTCATCCTCTTCAATGGGTTCAACCATCGCAAATTGCGTATAAATCTGGGCATATAGCCCAAGCATCATGATCGAGAACAACGAATACCCTATGATTTCTGGCGTAATTTTAGGCAGCGTCAATCCGTAAAAACAATCTAGGATGACGCCCCCAAATAATACTACACAAATAGCGTAAAGTACGACCTGAAATGCGAATGCCATAGAGCGGTGCTTCATACCAAGCTCCCACTCATCCAAATATTTGTCCCTCACCCAAACGCGATTAACGAGTTTACTGATACAGAGTATAAAGAGAGCAACCGCGCTCATTAAAAGAATAAAACCCATCAAACCAATCAATGCAGAATTCGTCAGAATATCAGCCTCCATCACCCCTAAAAGCGGTGTGAAAGGAAGCGAAAGGAAGCTCATGACGCGCAGACGCTTTAGCGTTGTCTCGCTAACGTCCCGCTCATTGAGCTCTGTAATTTTTGCATAGAATTTCAGCATTACTCGCCCCCTTCCGATGAACCACTTACTTCAACCGGCTCGTTGAGCGCTTCCGTAAACCCATCGACAAACCCTTGAACTAAAGGAGCTCCGAAGAAGATCATAAAGATTGCGAAAACAACGGCGATACGGGCCAATATAGGACTGGCTGTGTAAGCGACTGGCTCTTCTTCACCCTCATCAATTGGACGAATTAAACTTAATTGAGTGAGTGTTTGTACACAGAACGCTAAGACGAGAAGCGCAAAAGCAACGCCGTCGAGATCAAAGAAACTTATATCGGTTTCAGATGGAGTACTGTAATCCGTGAGCAATGTCGATAGGGCTATCCCAATGACGAGGGATGCGAAAAGCACTTTATATCCCGCGGACATGCCCTTTCGTTTTACTTCGATCTCCCACTCATCCAAATATTTGTCCCGCGCCCAAAAACGATGGACCAATGGACTAAAGAGCAAAGCAATCATCGAAATCACAGCAATCGCTATGAGTAAGTTTAAAACAACATCCCCGACAGGCCCTTCGATTTTTTCCAACCAATCCCCCACAAAGACTTCGATCGGGACAATCAATAGAGCCAACCAGGCTAAGATTTTCGTCCGGCGCAATCCTGCTTTCGTTATATTCTCTTCAGAAATTCGAAAAGTTTTAGCATACCAATTCAGCATTTTACGCCTTCTTCCTTCTTCCCGATCGCAGTGGCACCTGCGATCTTTACCTTTGGGTTCATCCCGGTGGCGCCCGGGATAAACCGTCTCCCCTCTGAAGCTCTAAAGTCCCAGCATCAGCTCAACAAAAAACAAGACTACACGCATGAATACGCTGCCTATAACATCCGTGATAGAAACGGTCGCGAACCCAGCGATTTGGGCGACGAATTCATTTGCTTTTTCTAAAATTTGCATAACTCTCTCCTCTTTTCACGCGCACTTATTCGGCTGCACGTATAGCCGCTAATTCCTCTGCCATCGTTTTGAACGG
>CAYWSI010000153.1:0-4837 GCA_964460585.1 uncultured Algimonas sp. | reverse complement strand
ATTTGCCGCCTTAACGGGACGTCGCGGCCTGTGAGCGCAAGAGCTTCGGAAATGCGTAAACCTGATCCATAACAAAGCGCCAAAACCGCTTGATTGCGCGCGGCAATCCAAGGCTCGCCCGGACTATTGAGAGGCGTCTTGACGATTTTCAAGGCTTCGGCGGCGCTGACCGCTTTAGGGAGAGGACGTTTAACACGCGGGCCTTTGATGAGTGGGAGGGCGGCATTTGCCGCATCCCATCTGCGTTCGATATAGCGGTAAAAGGTTCGCAGGGCAGAGAGTTGGCGCTGTATGGAGGCAGCAGAAAGGGGGCGATTACCTCGGCGTCTTTGGACGAGATAGGCCCGAAATCCCCGTGCCTCGACACCCGCAATATCGGGTAAGGATATTGGTTTTTCTAGGTAGCCTGCCAGAAATCCGAGGAATTCAGAAATATCATTCATGTAAGCCTCGCAGGTTTTTTCCGCCAAGCGCCGTTCTCCGCGCAAATGTTCAATGAACAGATGCAAAACGTCTGGGGCAGGGATTTTCTGCAAAGCGGCCATGGCCGGATTGTGGTCGGTTAGCGTTAAGAAACTGTATGAGTGTCAAGTGCTAACTCGCAAAAAGCGAATTTTTCTTATTCAGGCGTCTTAACAGAGCTGATATAGGGTTTTCTCTATTAGTCTTAGAAATATATGCTAAAAGAGAGCACACTATGAAGTTTCTTTCATTCGTGTATAGGGCCCTGGGGGGCATTAATTGGGAGGTTGTTATGCAATCTAAATTTATTCTTACTGCCCTAATGGGCGCCGCACTTACATTCACTGGATGTCAAGCTGCGGATCAAGCTGCAAGCAAAGCTAAAGACGCAGCGACGGCTACGGCCGACAAAGCAAAATCTGGTGTTGATGCAGCTGCTGCTAAAACGGGCGAAATGGCCGATAAAGCTGGCGAACTGGCATCCGATGCTAAAGCAGGCGTTGAAGGCATGGCCGATAAGGCTGGTGAAATGGCGTCTGATGCTAAAGAGATGGCTGATAAAGCTGGCGAAGCGGGGTCTGCTAAGACTTATGAAGCTAAAGAGGCTATGGAGAAAGCTGGCGAAGCCGGATCTGCGAAGGCCTATGAAGCTAAAGAGGCTATGGAGAAAGCCGGCGAAGCCGGATCTGCAAAGACCTACGAAGCCAAAGAGGCTATGGAAAAAGCCGAAGGTGCCATGGAAAAAGCTGAGGAGGCCGCAGGGTCTGCTAAGAAATATGGCGATGAGTAATCTATAGCTGACGACACTTTCGTCAGATTAGATTTTGAATTTAAAGCGCTGCAAGATTTGCAGCGCTTTTTTGTTTGTCTACCTTGCATCTGTGTGGTCGTTTCAAACTGTATTTAGCTGGCGTTCGTATATAATAAACAAAGTCGTGCGTTGACATTTTGATGGGGCAGCCTAGCTTGCCCGTCACGTATAAAAAGGGACAATATTCATGTCGTCTGAATGGAATGATCCGCGGCCCATGTCGCCGCATTTGCAAGTCTGGCGCTGGCACGGCGCAATGATGAGCTCTATTTTGCACCGTGCAAGCGCAATCATCTGCTATATCGCGCTCTTCATTGTCGCGATTGGCGTGCTTGTCACAGCTTTAACTGGGAAACTGCCACTGGAAGGGCTCGTCTTTTCACCGCTCGGCGCGATTGGGTTATTTGTCTTTCTTTTTGCTTTCACCTTTATGGCCGTCGCACAGCTTCGCCATGCCATTTGGAATAAGGGGATGTTTTTTAACCCTGAGAAGAATAATCTCTGGTCTTTTCTCATGCTCGGCTTCGCAGGTGGGTTTTCCGCTATGATGACATTGGCAATCTCGGGAGCGGTCTAATGAGCGGGTCTAAGTCACATCACAGCGTTGCCCATCAGAAAATCCATACTCTGACGGGGTGGGGCGTTATTATTGGTCTGCCTGGCGCGATTATTTCTGTTTTACTGGCCGTGCCGAAGGGCGGGCAAGGCGTTTTGGACTGGCTCTCAGCGCCCATAGGTGCGATTGGTTTCCTCGCCTTTTTCACGGCGGCAATCTGGTATTGTAAGCTAGAGATGGACGAAGTCGTCATGGATTACTTTGGCGGTTCGGTCCGTAGCTTTGGCCTATTACTCAATAAAATTATTGCCTTTGTTTTGTGGGCGGCTGTTGCCTTTGCCGTCATCAAACTCGCATTTCTAGGATAGTCACATGACTAAGTGGATTGATCATACTTACGATGTCGTTGTTGTTGGAGCGGGCGGCTCAGGCCTACGCGCGACCCTAGGGGCCGCGCAATCAGGGCTGAAAACAGCCTGCGTCACCAAAGTTTTCCCGACGCGCTCTCACACAGTTGCGGCGCAAGGCGGAATCGCGGCGTCGCTTGGCAATATGGGCCCAGATGATTGGCGCTGGCACATGTATGATACTGTCAAAGGGTCAGATTGGCTCGGCGACCAAGATTCTATCGAATATCTCTGCCGCGAAGCGCCAAAGGCGGTTTACGAGCTAGAACATTGGGGGATGCCGTTTTCTCGGAATGAAGAGGGCAAGATTTATCAGCGTCCATTCGGTGGTCACACAACAGAAATGGGTGAAGGCCCGCCCGTGCAGCGCACCTGCGCGGCCGCAGACCGGACGGGTCACGCCATGCTCCATACGCTTTATGGGCAATCCCTTCGCAATAATGCCGAGTTCTTCATCGAATATTTTGCGCTCGACCTCATCATGGAAGACGGCGTGTGCCGCGGTATGACAGCTTGGAAGCTTGACGACGGCACATTGCACCGTTTCCGCGCGCAAACGGTTATCCTCGCAACGGGCGGCGGCGGACGTATGTTCTTCTCTGCGACCTCTGCCCATACCTGTACGGGCGACGGCAATGCGATGGTATTGCGCGCAGGATTGCCTGTGCAAGATATGGAGTTCATCCAATTTCACCCAACTGGAATTTACGGGGCTGGCTGCTTGATTACCGAAGGTGCACGCGGTGAGGGCGGTTATCTAACCAACTCCGAAGGCGAGCGTTTCATGGAGCGCTATGCGCCGTCCGTGAAAGATCTTGCCCCGCGCGACCTTGTTAGCCGCGCGATGACGATGGAAATTCGTGAAGGTCGCGGCGTGGGTAAAGATAAAGATCATATCTTCCTGCATCTCGACCACCTTGACCCGAAAGTTCTCGCCTCTCGCTTGCCGGGGATTTCCGAAACGGCGATGATTTTCTCTGGCGTTGATTTGACGAAAGACCCGATTCCGGTTCTACCGACCTGCCATTATAATATGGGCGGTGTTCAAACGAATTATCACGGCGAAGTCCTGACCAAAGAAGGCGATAACCCAGATAAGGTTGTGCCAGGCTTGATGGCCGTTGGCGAAGCGGCCTGTGTGTCGGTTCACGGGGCAAATCGTCTCGGCTCTAACTCGCTCATCGACTTGGTGGTCTTTGGCCGCGCGGCAGGTCTGCGCGTGAAGGAAACTTGCACGCCAAACCTTGAGCAAAAACCATTAGCGGCGGATGCAGGTGCGGCCTCACTCGCACGTCTTGAAAAATTCCGTAATGCGGATGGCTCCAAGAAAACAGCCGATATTCGCCTTGAGCTACAAAAAGCCATGCAGACCCATTGTTCTGTCTACCGGACAGCAGAGAGCATGTCCGAAGGCCTCGAAAAAATCACGGCCATTGCCGAACAAATCAAAGATGTTTCTGTCTCTGACAAGACGATGGTCTGGAACACGGATTTGATGGAAACGCTAGAGCTCGATAATCTTATCGCGCAAGCGCGTGTCACCATGGCCTCGGCGGAAAACCGCAAAGAAAGCCGCGGCGCGCACGCCCATGAAGACTTCGGTGACCGTGATGATAAGAAATGGATGAAGCATACGCTGACGTGGTATGATGGCGACACAAATACAGTCAAAATCGACTACCGCCCCGTCCATGACTTCACCATGACTGACGGTATTGAGTATATTAAGCCGAAGAAACGGGTTTATTAAGCGCTCCAAAATTCATGAAAATCAAGCCCCGAAAGGGGCTTTTTTTATGGTGGTTGAAGACCTACCACAAATCACCCCATCCAACATAGCACCTCAAGAACCTTTCTGTTACGCCTCCTCCATGGCGAATCTTTTTCAATCTGCTGGTCTTGAGGCCGAGGCCCCGACGCCTTTGGCTGAGGCTCTGCGGCCCGCTGTGCTCGAAGATGTTGTCGGGCAATCTCATTTGATTGGACCCGAAGGCCCGATTGGCCGCATGTTAGGGCAGGGCCGTTTGTCCTCTATGATTTTATGGGGGCCGCCGGGCGTTGGTAAGACGACGATTGCGCGGCTTTTGGCGGATAGGGCGGACCTCGAATTTGTCCAACTCTCAGCTGTCTTTTCGGGTGTGGCGGATTTGCGCAAAGCTTTTGAAGCGGCGCGGATGCGGCGCGAGTCTGGACGCGGCACTTTGCTCTTTGTCGATGAAATCCACCGTTTTAACCGCGCGCAACAAGATGGGTTCTTACCTTATGTCGAAGAAGGCATTGTCACATTGGTCGGGGCGACGACGGAAAATCCTAGTTTTGAGCTTAACGGCGCTTTGCTCTCCCGCGCGCAGGTTTTTGTACTCAATCGTTTAGACACAGCCGCCCTCAATGATTTGCTCGACCGCGCCGCCTCTCACCTTGGGCGCGATGTGCCTTTGGATGAAAGCGGACGCGAGACTTTGATAGGATTTGCTGATGGCGATGGCCGCTATTTATTGACCCTCGCCGATGAGGTGTTTCTCGCGGGCGGGGCCAAATTAGATGCTGCCGGCGTTGCGGCGCTGTTGCAAAAACGCGCGCCCGCCTATGATAAATCTCGGG
>CAYWSI010000152.1:0-4866 GCA_964460585.1 uncultured Algimonas sp. | reverse complement strand
GGCGGAGGTGGTGCAGGCGGGCCGTAGTCACAGCAATTTGTGGCGATACCCTTTTTGCGGCCACGCCATGTCTTGACCATCTACATCTAAGCAAACCGAGCCTTCTCCGACCTGCATTGACCCTATGAGCGTCAGTTTTAACTTCGCTCTCCGAGCCGTATCAAAAACGGCTTGCCGAGAAGCTGGTTTCGCCGTGAAGACAACACCGTAATCATCTCCAAAACTAGCCAGTGATTGCCTCGCCACGATTGGGTCATTTTGAGCTTCTGCCCAAATTTCTGCCGCCATTGAAAATGGTAAGGCATCAAAATTGAGAGCCGCACACCCTCCGCATAATTCTGAAATGTGAGCCACATCAGCCATTATCCCATCCGAAACATCTGCGGCAGCTGTCGCAAACTTCTGCAATATTAACTTATAAGCAAAAGCGGGCTCAGGCCGCCAATAGGCTGTCTCAAAGAGAAAGAGATGCTCTCCACTTGGCGGCGGAGATATAGTTTGGTTCGTCACTAAAGCGCACCCCAACATCGCATCACCTAAGACGCCAGTCACCCAAATATCATCGCCGATTGAGGCCCCCTGCCTTTGCACCATATTTTCAGATGCGACCTCTCCAATAAGCGTAATAGAAAAGACGGCAGGTCCATCCGTTCGGGTGGTATCCCCGCCCCAAAGCTTGCAGCCATATTCCGCTTGGGTGGTTTCTAAGCCTTTCGCAAAGGCTGGAATCCATTTTTCCATTTTACCGGCTGGCATAGAGAGAGAAAGTTGATACCCTAAAGGCACCCCGCCCTTTGCCGCAATATCAGATAGGTTAGTCCGCAGTAGCCGCTCAGCGACATCTGCGCCATACATTCCCTCTGGAAAGTGAACCCCTTCAACAAAACTATCTGTTGTCAACAAGAGGTCATGCCCAGCCTTAGGCGTAAAAAGCGCTGTATCATCTTTAAGGCGGAGCCCCTCTGGTCCAGCCAAAGGCGCGAAATAGCGTTCGATTAGTTCAAACTCATTCATCGACGGATGACGGAGTCTCTGCGGTTGGCGTATGTGATGGCGTCAAACCAAATTCAGCGGCTCGTGTCTCTTTGGCTATTTTATCCAAGACCCCATTCACCATCCCGGGTTCTTTGCCTGAGAAAAATTCTGTCGCAATCGCCATATATTCATTGATGATAACAAGGGCTGGCACATCTGGACGGCTTTGAATTTCATAAGTGGCGGAGCGCAATAAGGCACGCAAAGTCGCGTCTAATCGGCGGAGCGGCCATTTATCTGTGAGACGCTCCTCAATTGCAGTGTCTATTTTTGACTGATTAGCGACAACGCCCGTCATAATATCTTCAAAATAAGACTCATCTGCGTGCACCATTCCCGGCTCATCTTCATGGCCAAAACGGTGATCCAGAAATTCTTTCACGACTGTTTTATGTGGCGCGCCAGACACATCCATTTGATAAAGCGCTTGTACCGCACTGACGCGAGAGACGCGTCTTAGTTTTGGATTGGCACCGCTCATGCGCTGTTCAACCCATCACGAAGCTGGATCATTCGCAGACAAGCCGACGCGGCAAACCCGCCTTTATCTTTCTGATCAGGTTTAGACCGCGCAATCGCCTGAGCCTCATTTTCAACCGTTATAATACCATTGCCAATCGCAAGTTGATGATCGACAGCAAGTTCCATCAACGCCCGCGCCGACTCGCCGCAGACATAATCATAATGGGTTGTTTCACCACGAATAACGCATCCAAGGGCAACATAACCGTCATAGCCAGCCCCAGCTTTTTCCGCATAAGAAATGATGTGCGGAATTTCCAAAGCACCCGGAACATTGACCTTCACGACCTCAGCCCCAGCCGCTTGCAGTTTAGCGAGCGCGCCTTTGAGCAAGTCTTCAGAAATGGCTTCGTAATACCGCGCCTCAATGACAAGAATTTTCATATTATGTCCGTGTATTCAGCAGCGGAGTAATGCCGTCGAGTTCGAGATCATAGGCTTCGAGGCCGATGATTTTGGGCATAACATTCGTCATCAATGTCATTTTGCGAACGCCTTGATGAGATAGAATTTGCGCGCCAACACCATATTCACGGATAGTCTGTTCTTTACGGTTCACCGTCGATTTATGCGCGCCGAGGCGCTCTAACAAACTATCAATCGAACCTTCGCGAATAAGTACGAGTACGGAATGACCATCATGCGCTGCGAGCTGTTTCATCGCATCCCAAATCAGGCCAGAGCGCGGACTATCTTCCGAAAGGATATCGCCCGCAAAATCAATTTTGTGAACGCGCACCAAACTCGGAACGCCTTTTTTAGCTTTGCCTTTAGACAAAGCGACATGCTCTAAACCATCTAAGAAATTCCGATAAACATGGATTTTAAATTCATCGCCGTTCTGACTCGTAAAATCGCTTGTCGCGACATGGCGCACGAAGTGGTCTTTCTTCATCCGGTGCGCGACGAGATCTTCAATCGTTCCGATTTTCAACCCGTGCAATTGCGCAAAACCGATTAAGTCAGGCAGGCGCGCCATAGTCCCGTCATCATTCATGATTTCACAAATGACAGCGGATGGGTTCAAACCTGCCATGCGAGAAATATCGACTGAGGCTTCTGTATGCCCCGTCCGCACCAATACGCCGCCATCTTTCGCGATGAGAGGAAACATATGCCCCGGCGTGACAATATCAGCGGAACGGCTCTCCGGGTCGATGGCCACTTGGATGGTCAGCGCGCGGTCAGCGGCGCTAATCCCTGTTGTGACACCTTCGCGGGCTTCGATAGATTGTGTGAAAGCCGTCTCGAAACGCGAACCATTATTCTTATTTTGTGGCTCTAACCCAAGTGTGTCGGCACGCTGCGCTTCAATCGCCAAACAGATTAGACCCCGACCAAATTTAGCCATGAAGTTCACGGCATCTGGCGTGGCGAATTGGGCCGGGATAATCAAATCCCCTTCATTTTCACGGTCTTCCGCATCCACCAGAATATACATCCGGCCATTGCGAGCATCTTTGATAATCTCTTCTGGCGTGGCGAGTTGGTAAACATCGTCAAATGTGGCTGTGTTGAGTTCCGTCAAGTTTTTTGTCCCATAGAGGCTAAGTAGCGGGCGACATAGCGGGCGATGAGGTCAATTTCCAGATTTACTTCATCACCTTGCTGTAATCGCCCTAATGTCGTCGCTTGCGCTGTGTGCGGGATGATATTCACGGAAAAAGTCGAACCCGACGCCGCATTCACCGTCAGCGACACCCCATCAACAGTAATCGATCCCTTGGGCGCAATCCCAAAAACGATGTGGTCTGGGGCTGTGAAGTCGAGTTTCAACGAGCCTGCGATTTCGGTGCGGGATGTTAATATGCCCACACCGTCCACATGGCCCGTCACCAAATGACCACCCAATTCATCTGCACCTGTGAGCGCGCGCTCCAAATTAATCTTCGTGCCAGCTTTCCATTTACCCATGGTAGTTTTGTCGAGGCTCTCGTCAGAGACTTCAAAGGCGTACCAATTCAGGCCCTTTTCGATGACCGTCATACAGGCCCCCGCATGAGAAATGGACGCGCCAATATCGATGGCGGAGGTATCATAGGCGCATTCCACATCCATACGCGTATCGCCCCACTCGCCCCCTGTACCGCGAGTGACGGATTTCACAGTGCCAATGTCTGTAATAATTCCGGTAAACATTAGTCTGTCCTTACATAGACTTCGTGTTGATCTATCCCAACCTCTGTTATCTTCATACGGTGCAAACGGATAGCTTGGTTCATATTTGTCAGGCTTAATGCGCCAACACAATCGCGGCCGTCCCCGCCAAGTAAGACAGGTGCGCGGTACCAATGTATTTTATCGAACAGGCCTGCTCGTATAAAACTCGCAATTAATGTCCCGCCGCCTTCGACTAATAAAGAGCGCAGCCCTGCCTCCGACATGATAGAGAGCGCCTCTTCTAGGCTCAGCCCATTCGCATCTGTCACATTATGCACGATAACGCCGTGTTCTTGTAAAGTCGCGGCTTTTCGTTCCGAACCCGCCCGTGAGAACACCCATGTCGGCGTTTCTCGCGCCGTACTGACCAATTGCGAGTCCACCTCCAATTTCAAAGTGCTATCAAAAACCACGCGCACAGGGTCTTTTTGTCCAGGTACGCGAGAGGTTAGCAGAGGATCATCAAGTTCAGCTGTCACGGCTCCTATCGCAATGGCATCATTTTCCGCTCGCAGATACCGCCCATGCGCCCGCGCTGCATCAGAGGTCACCCACTGCGATTGCCCATTAGCGAGTGCAATCTTCCCATCCAGAGATGTCGCAAGTTTAAGCGTGATTTTGGGGCGCAAAACTACCCATCCTCTTCGGAGGAAAGTTTCTCTTCTTCAATGAAGGCGCCGAAGTCCTCTGTCTCTTTAAAATCTTTATAAACAGATGCATAGCGGACATAGCCAATCTTATCCAGATTGGATAAACCTTCCATCACGAGCTCGCCGATACGGTCAGATTCAATCTCAGCTGTTCCGCCGGCTTCTAGCTGTCTGACAACGCCCGAAATCATTTGTTCAGTGCGTTCAGGCTCTACGGGACGCTTCTGCAAGGCAATCAAAACAGACCGTGCAAGTTTATCGCGATCAAAAGGCGTGCGGCGGCCAGATTTTTTGACCACCGTTAAGTCGCGAAGCTGTACTCGCTCAAATGTCGTAAACCGCCCCGCGCAGCTTCCACATTGACGGCGGCGGCGCACAGCAGAGTTATCCTCGGCTTGGCGAGAATCTTTGACTTGAGTGTCTTCAGATGAACAAAATGGACAACGCATAGAAGAGATATAGTAGGTTAAGTCAGGCGCGCCAACCATTGATAGACTCA
>CAYWSI010000151.1:0-4905 GCA_964460585.1 uncultured Algimonas sp. | reverse complement strand
AATTGGTCCCCCAATTTTGCCCTGCTCGGAAGAAGAAGACCTGAACGCAGCTTTGTCCTCCCGTAGTGTGAAGACCAAAAACATCGGCATTGGTGAAAGTTTTCGGATTTACATTATGGGCACCAGACTTCGTCAAGACTTGCGCGATTGCGTGGAGACGGTCCCTAAGTTCTGCCGCTTTCTCAAAGTCTAGAGCTTTAGACGCCGCCTCCATTTGAGCCTGTAATTTACGGCGCAGGTCATCCGATTTCCCTTTCAGAAAACTCTCAGACTCGTCAATTAAACCTTGATAATCCTCCAAAGAAATCTCGCCTGTGCAAGGCGCTGAACAGCGTTTAATTTGATATTGCAAACAAGGCCGCGTCCGTGCCTCATAAATACTATCCGTACAATTGCGCAGACGAAATGCCCGTTGCAGCGTATCCAAGGTGCGATTGACCGCACCTGCACTGGCAAAGGGACCGTAATACTCACCTTTGATTTTTCGCGCACCGCGATGTTTGGTGACCTGCGCAGCAGGGTGATCTTTACGAACTAATATATAAGGAAAGCTCTTATCGTCACGTAGCAAGATATTATAACGCGGCTTGAGACGTTTAATGAGAGAAGCTTCTAAAATCAGAGCCTCTGTCTCGCTCTCGGTCGTCACAAATTCCATCGCCGTCGTCGCGCGTATCATACGGCGCAGGCGCGTTGTATGCCGCTCATATGACGTATAAGCCGTCACGCGCTTTTTCAGATTTTTCGCCTTCCCGACATAAAGCACCGCACCATATTCATCGAACATGCGGTACACGCCAGGCTGATGAGGCAATCGTTTTACGTAATCAGCAATAAGCTGCGGGCCGTAAGCTGGCTTTAACTCAGAAGATTTCGATTCAGAGGACACCCCTCTTGTCTAATGAGTGTCGCCCTTAACCGCAAATGCTTGAAACGTCTCTAAAGACACGCGCTCTAAGGCAATTTGATGCGTGGCTTCCAAAATAACCTGCGGCGCGAAGCCTGCCGCATGTGCCTCTTGCCAACGCTCAAGGCAAAGACACCACCGATCGCCTGCCTTCAATCCCGGAAAATTAAATTCTGGGCGCGGCGTCGACAGATCATTCCCTTTAGATTTCGAGAATGTGAGGAACTCATCGGTCATTACGGCGCAAACCAAGTGACGTCCCTTATCCGCCGATTGCGTCTCACAACACCCATCTCTGAACCAACCTGTCAGCGGGTCAGTTGAACAGCTCTGCAAAATCGTCCCTAGGACATTCAAGGATCCGAAACGGGAACTCATGGCGTTACGCCAAACATTCTAATTGTTGTGTAAACTGGATTGTATTTATTTTTTCGCACATCCAATTACACCTTATAGTTGTTAATTATATTGCTATACTTAAGGTGAATGCAATTTTAATGCCAAAATCTGTATCTAAGTGATGCGAAAAAGAATTGAATTTTCTACCGCGATTTGACGACCTCTACGCCCGCTGTGTCCGCTTTCAACAGAGCTTGAGGCTTTTCAATCCGTACAGCAACGCTTTGTACTCTTTCATCAGCTGACAGCGCCCAATCCGCTATCCGCTCTGCGAGTGTTTCAACAAGCTGCACATGGGCTTGTAGAGCCAGCTCTTCGCATTTTTCCGCAACTAGCCCATAATCTAAAGTCTCGTGCAGACGGTCTTCTTTTGGCAATTTCATATCTCCCATATCCAATTCAACATCGATAATGATCGGCTGCGTGGCTTCATATTCATGCGGATGCACGCCAATACTGGCTTGGATCATGAGACCCTTAACAAAAATCCGCGTCGATACTGGCACAGATTTTCTAGAGTGGAAGCGACTTAACATGGTTTTTCTACCGCTCATCACGCGCCTCCAAAGGCGATATCAGGTGTTTGCCAGAGCAGATGCTGGCCGCCATCAACCGCAATCATCTGGCCCGTGACAGCCTCTGCCGAAAGCAAATAGCGAACACCCTGCAAGATTGTTTCGGGCGGACTACCCTCACCCAGCAATGTCGCTTTGGCTTCTGCTGCAAATTCGCCCTCTGCTTGGCTTGTATTTCCTAAAGTTGGTCCCGGACCAATACCGTTTACGCGGATAGAAGGCGCGAAACTCTGTGCCATCGTCTTCGTCGCCCAATATAGCCCCGCTTTCGCCAAGCTATAGGTGAAGAATTGCGGGTTCGGTTTGAGAACGCGGTTATCTATCATATTGATAATGCAGCCGCCCGCGACGGCCTGCGCAGCAAAATCGGCCGATAATCGCAGCGGCGCATCAAGATTGACGACTCGGTGATATTCCAAGGTCAATGTTGTAAAATTTTCAGCTGTGTCAGGCTCAAATGTAGAGGCATTATTGATGAGAGCAGACAGATGCCTATCGCACCGTTCAATTAGCGTATTGACGTCTTGCGGCACAGATAAATTCGCCTTGACGATAGAGGCCGACCCGCCGGCTTTTGCAATCTCATCCGCGAGGGCCTGAGCCTTGGACGCACTGCGATTATAATGGATACAGACATGCCAACCATCTTTGGCAAGGCCTCGTGCGAGATAAGCACCAATGCGCGCGCCAGCGCCAGTTATTAAAACGGCCTTATCCACGAACCCGCGCCCGCTCCCCGCAGCTCGGACGCCCGACTTCAACACAGGTCAAACCTGGTAATTTCGGCGCTAGGCGTTCAAATATCCACGCCGCAATCCGTTCTAAAGCAGGCTGTTCCAATCCTTCAACTTCATTGAGCAAAGCATGATCTAAAGGCGCGATAACATCTTTGATGATTTGTTCAATTTTCCATAAATCACGCACCCAACCCTTATCTTCTTGCGCATCCCCGATAAGTGTCACTGTGCCTTTAAAGCTATGACCATGGACTTTCTTAAATACATCATTGGCATCTGCGTGGCCAAAATAATGCGCGGCTTCGAATTGGAAATCTTTTTCGATCTCGAAGCGCATGAGCTTACTTGCCCATGAGTGGCGTAAGGAAAATAACGGCCAATAGGTAAGCCGCATAAGCGAGGGTGAAAACAATACCCGTCTTGCGGCCAATCGGTTGACGGCGCAAAACATAGAGTAACAAAATTAAGCTTGATAGCAGCATAACCCAAAAGTCGAATCGTATCAGAGATTTGTCGATTGCAATTGGACCTGCCAAAGCCGACGCGCCCATGACTGCAAAGACGTTGAAAACGTTAGACCCTAACACATTACCAATCGCGACCTCTGGGTGACCTCGATATGTCGCAACAACGACTGTCGCAATTTCTGGCAATGACGTCCCGATAGCCACAATTGTTAGGCCAATGATTGTCGCGGACACACCAAATCCCGTCGCAATTTGCACCGCATTATCGACAATTAAATTACCACCTACGACCAAACCAGCAATCCCCAAGACGACATAAATAAACGACTTGATTGTATTTGTCGGCAGGCCATCTTCGCCCTCATCAATTTCGGTCATTTCTTCCAGAATCGGATCATCCGCACCTGCTTTCGCTAATCGGAACATGTAGATTAGATAGGCAATTATTCCGCCAAATAGGATAGCCCCTTGCCAACGCATTAAGGGTGAATGCATAAATGACAAGAGAACGAATAAAAACGCAGCAAACAGCGCAATCAGGCTATTACGGCCCACGCCTGCCATATTCGTTGGAATCGCAAGAATGAGCGCAGGCAAACCCAGGGCAAGAAGGACATTCGCAATATTGGATCCAACCACGTTACCTGCAGCGAGGTCCCCCTCACCCATCAGTGCAGCCTGCACGCCAACAACCATTTCAGGTGCCGAAGTTCCGAAGGCGACAATCGTTAAGCCCACGATAAGTGCTGGCACACCCCAATGCCGCGCTAATGCCGCTGCACCGCGCACCATGATGTCGCCAGCTATGATCAATATGACCAAGCCAACCAGAAGAAAGAGAAATGCTGTAACCATGAAGGCGAGCCCTTCGAAAATTTACTAGTCGAAACGCTTATATTCCAGAAGGTTTAACCCGCCGAACAAGACCGTAACTAGGATAAATGCAAATAAAGCGGGGTCTACAGGAAGACCAAAAATTGAGATGCCAGCTTGTACGATTGTCATGACAATAAGCCTTTGAACAGTAAGTATTTTGCCCCCTATAACGATACAGCTTTGAAAGGCCAAGGGTTATGGCAGCTTTATATCCCATGAAATTTGTACTTTTCATTGGTTTCCAACCCAACAAAGTGACAAAATAAGGTCGCGCGCAGTTTTCGCGTCAGTAGACAAAAGGACAAAATATGTTTGGTATGATTCCATTCGTGAGAGCCGCAGGAAAAGCGGTCGGTACTATCCTCAAGGGTAAAAAAGCGAAAGAAACTCTCAAGAAAGAAGTCGAAGGCTATGGCCTCAACACAGAGGGTGTTGATATTGACGTGGATGATGAAGGCATTGTCACAGTCACAGGCGAAGCCGTTTCACAAGAAATGAAAGAAAAAATTATCCTCGCCGTCGGGAATGTCGAAGGCGTTGGCGGCGTTAAAGATGAGGCCGGTTCTGGCCTCGGTGGCCGCGAATCACAATTCCACACAGTGGTTTCAGGTGACTCTCTCTCTGCTATTTCTAAAAAATATTACGGCACTTGGAAGCTTTACCCAGAAATCTTCGAAGCCAATAAACCTATGCTGTCTGACCCCAATAAAATTTACCCAGGCCAAGTCTTACGCATTCCAGATATTAAAACGGCCTCCGCGTAAATGAGACAGAAGCCGGGCTGTCAGGATCAGAGAGAGAGAAAATCCTGACAGCCACGGCCCTGCTACGCACACCGTGGGCCAAATTCGCCAACATTCCATCCGTGCCAGGACAAAAGCAGCTATATAAGCCATTTCCGACAAGGGAGAGCGTCGAGAAATCACGTCACGGAAGGGACGCGC
>CAYWSI010000150.1:0-4912 GCA_964460585.1 uncultured Algimonas sp. | reverse complement strand
GCGGTTGCGGGTCTGGAGCCAGATGAGATGGGCATTGGTCCAATTTACGCCGTGCCAAAGCTCCTCGCGCAACATGGATTGAAAATAGACGACATTGATTTGTGGGAGCTGAATGAAGCTTTCGCGGTTCAGGTGCTTTATTGCGCGGATAAGCTCGGGATTCCGATGGATAAATTAAACGTCAATGGCGGGGCGATTTCTGTTGGTCATCCTTACGGCATGTCTGGTGCGCGTATGTCCGCACATGCTTTGATTGAAGGTAAGCGCCGCGGCGCGAAATATGTCGTCAGCACAATGTGTATCGGCGGCGGTATGGGTGCGGCGGGACTTTTCGAAGTCGCGTAACGATCTGCGCACTTGCGGATGGTTGTAAAACAGCCAAGGCGATGAGACTTAACAGGAATAAAAAATGTCATCAGTAGAATTCAAAGACCGCGTTGCCATCGTGACGGGCGCGGGCGGCGGGCTTGGGCGCTCGCATGCACTTGCGCTTGCGGCGCGCGGCGTCAAAGTTGTTGTCAATGATCTTGGCGGCTCTGTTGACGGCACGGGCGGGTCAGAGACTATGGCAGAGAAAGTCGTGGCCGAGATTATCGCAGCGGGCGGTGAGGCCATTGCGAATGGCGCGAATGTTACAAATGAAGATGAAGTCCAAGCCATGGTTGATGAAACCATTGCGAAATGGGGCAAGGTCGACATCCTCGTTAATAATGCTGGAATTTTGCGAGATAAGTCCTTTTCCAAAATGACACTCGCCGATTGGGATTTAGTTGTGGCTGTTCACCTGAAAGGCTCTGCCGTTTGCACCAAGGCGGTGTGGAACCACATGAAGGAAAATACCTATGGCCGTATTGTCATGACGACGAGCTCATCGGGCATGTATGGGAATTTCGGCCAGACGAATTACGGCGCGGCCAAGGCAGGATTATCCGGCTTTATGCGTACGCTCTGTTTGGAAGGCGCGAAATATGATATCCGCGTCAATGTGCTCTCGCCCACGGCACGGTCCCGCATGACGGAAAATCTCATGCCGGAAGAAATCCTCGAAAAACTCACCGTTGAGTCTGTTTCCGCTGGCCTTGTTTATCTCGTCTGTGACGATGCGCCGAACCGCATGATCATGTGTGCTGGGGCAGGGGGATATTCCGAAACCAAGGTCTTTGAGACTTCTGGCATTAACTTATCTGAAGGCGCCCAAACGGCTGAGAACGTCGCGAAATTCATCGATAAAATTCGTGATACGGACGGCATGGAAGAATTTACAAATGGCGGACAGCAAGGTGCTAAATTTCTAACCCGCATTCAAAGCGGCGATTTCACCGCTTAAAGAAAACTAGGATATTTTATGAGTGATTTAGACAAATTCCGGGCAGATACCCGCGCGTGGCTGGAGGCCAATTGCCCCGCTGAGATGCGGACCCCGATGAAAAGCGATAAAGATGCTTGCTGGGGTGGACGGAATTTTGAATTTCAATCCGACGCGCAAAAAATCTGGCTAGAAAGAATGGTAGCCCAAGGCTGGACGGTTCCAACTTGGCCGAAAGAATATGGCGGTGCGGGCCTCTCCCGAAAAGAAGAGATTGTCCTGCTGCAAGAAATGAAGCGCATCAATGCGCGCAACCCGCTGTCGTCTTTTGGTATTTGGATGCTTGGGCCCGCGCTTTTAAAATTTGGGACAGATGCACAAAAGGCCGAACACCTCCCGCCTATCGCGCGCGGTGAAATTCGCTGGTGCCAAGGTTATTCAGAGCCAGGCGCGGGCTCAGATTTAGCTTCGCTGAAAGCGAAAGCCGAAGATAAAGGCGATCATTATATCGTCAATGGTCAGAAGGTTTGGACCTCCTATGCGGATAAGGCCGATTGGATTTTCTGTCTCGTACGGACGGATAATACGGGCAAGAAGCATCACGGTATTTCCTTCGTCCTATTTGATATGGAATCCGAAGGTGTTGAGGCGCGGCCAATTAAATTAATCTCTGGCCGTTCGCCTTTCTGCGAAACCTTCTTAAGCGATGTCAAAGTCCTCAAAAAAAACCTTGTCGGCGAAGAGCACAAGGGGTGGAGCATTGCGAAATATTTGCTGACCCATGAGCGCGAGATGATTGGTAATATTGAGGGCTCAACACGTCCGTTACATGAGATCGCGGCAGGGTCTTTAGGGCTCCAAGATGGGAAACTAGCTGACCCCATGTTGCGTGCAAAAGTCGCTGAGCTCGAAATTGACGAATGGGCGTTTAATCTGACGATGAAACGTAAGCTTGCCGAAGCGAAAGCTGGAGCCTCATTGGGCGCGGATAGTTCTATGTTGAAATATTATGGAACGGAGCTGAATAAGCGCAAATTTGAGCTGATGATGGATGCGGCTGGTCATGAAGGGCTGGAGTGGGAATCTGAGCGGTCACAAGACGGAAAAATGGCGCGGAGCTGGCTGCGGACAAAAGGGAATTCGATTGAAGGCGGCACGTCCGAAGTTCAGTTGAATATTATTTCCAAACATATTCTTCAGCTTCCGGGAGCGTAAGACATGGCTCTCGTATTAAATGAAGATGAAGTGATGATGCGCGATATGGCGCAGGGTTTCTTCTCTGAAAAAGCACCTGTTACAGCTCTACGAGTCCTACGCGATGAGCGCGACGAAACGGGATTTGACCGCGCGCTTTGGTCCGAAATGGCCGCGCAAGGTTTTGCTGGTATTATCATTCCTGAAGAACATGGCGGCGTGAATATGGGTTATCTCGCGGCGGGTCTTGTCGCGGAACAAATGGGCCGTAATCTGACGGCGTCTCCTTTTCTCTCGACAGCTATCTTGGCAGCGACGGCTCTGAAACAGGGTACGGATGAGCAGCAATCGGCATGGCTTCCGAAAATTGCGGCAGGTGAAGCTGTGATTGCGCTCGCGCTTGATGAAGGCGTAAAACATAATCCACGCGGAACGGCGACAACGGCCGTACCCTCTGGGAATGGTTTTAAATTAAATGGCGCGAAAGCCATGGTCGTGGACGGTCATGTGGCGGATGTCATGATTGTTGTGGCCCGCACATCGGGCGACGAAGGGGATGCCGACGGCCTATCCCTTTTCCTTGTTGATCCCAAAACGGCGGGCGTTTCAACCGAGCGGACAATTATGGTTGATAGCCGTAATGCTGCGCGCATTGATTTGGAAAATGTTGAGGTGTCTGGCGATGCGTTATTGGGTACAGTTGACGGAGGTATGGAGGTTCTGAACGGCGTGCTTGCCGCGGGGCGCGGGATTGCAGCCGCCGAGCTTTTGGGGGCAGGCGCACAGGCTTTTGAAGACACAGTCGCCTATCTCAAAGAACGCAAGCAATTCGGCGCCATCATTGGTGAGTTTCAAGCGCTTCAGCATCGGAGCTCGCATCTTTATTCAGAATTGGAAATTGCGCGCTCAGCTGTGGTCGGTGCATTAACGGCTTTGGATGCAGGGGATGAACAGGCTCAGCAATATTGCGCCATGGCGAAAGCTAAATTGGGATCTGTTGCGAAACTCGCGAGCCAAGAAGGCGTTCAAATGCATGGCGGCGTCGGCATGACGGATGAATATGACATCGGTCTTTTCATGAAACGTATCCGCGTTTTGCAAGAGCTGATGGGCGATGCGCATTACCATATGAATGCGTTTGCCGAAGCTAACGCCTATTAGTGTCTTGATCAGGAGAGCGTGCATGAAAACAATTAAAGCTGAAGAATTATTGACAACAGTCGGGACAGATTTGGGAACTTCGGATTGGATTACGATTGAGCAAGACCGCGTCAATCAATTTGCGGATGTGACCGAAGATCATCAGTTCATTCATGTGGACCCTGAGAGGGCAAAAGAGTCGCCTTTTGGCGGACCTATCGCTCATGGATTTTTGACCCTCTCTCTTCTTTCAAAATTTTCTATGGATTGCGGCTTTCAGATCGAGGGTGTCAAAATGGGCGTGAATTACGGATTTGAAAAAGTCCGTTTCCTTGCGCCTGTTAAAGTTGGTAAAAAGGTTCGTGGGCATTTCAAATTGAAAGCCGCTGAAGAAAAACGCCCCGGCCAATATTTGCTGACTTATGAAATTTCCGTTGAGATTGAGGGCGAAGAGAAGCCAGCCCTTGTGGCGGATTGGCTCGGGATGATGTTCACGGGCTAGGAGTCCCTCAAGCCTTTAATCTGTTGAGATTTGTCCTCCATCCACCACAAGTGTCTGGCCGCAGACAAAGGCTGATGCGCGGGAAGAGAGATAGAGAGCTGCGCCTGCAATATCTTCTGGTGATCCCATACGCCCAGCCGGAATCTTAGTGAGCGCATATTTTGTCATGGCTTCGTCTTCGACAATTGCCTTTGTCATATTGCTGGGGAAGTAACCTGGTGCAATGGCGTTGACGAGAATATTGTCTCTAATTAAATCCGTTGCGAGATGTGTTGTGAGGTGGACGACAGCAGACTTACTGGCGGTATAGGAATAGGTCGCCATTCCTGAGTTTCGAATGCCGTTGATAGAGGCGATATTAATCACCCGCGCGCGGATTTCTTTAGTCCCTGCGGCTTTTAGCAAAGGCAGGCATTTTTGCGTCATGAAGAACAAGCCCTTCACATTGATATCCATGACCTTATCCCAGCCCATTTCAGGAAATTCACTCATAGGGGCCGCCCAAACTGCGCCCGCATTATTGATCAGGATATCCAGCTTTGTTTCGTGTTTGCTGAGCTCCGCAACGAAGCCTTCAATGCCGTCTAGGTTCGATAAATCAGATGGGATGGCAGTGCAGTCGCCAAATTCTGATAACGCCTTTTCAGCGGCTTTTAATCGCTCAATTTTTCGCGCTGTAATATAGACTTTCGCGCCATTTTCCAAAAGGCCTTGCGCCATCATAAAGCCAATCCCGCTGGACCCGCCGCTGACCACAGCGACTTTACCTG
>CAYWSI010000149.1:0-4937 GCA_964460585.1 uncultured Algimonas sp. | reverse complement strand
TTTATCACACCGAGCTTTATCTCTACAAATGCGGATGTTGCTGGTATGACGGTAGCAGGTGATACGGCTGATGGCATCATAAATGATGGTGCCACGACCAATGGTGTTTCTTATGACACAACAACGGCATCGGGTATCCCAAATCCAAGCTTTGAATATGCGTTGACTGTTCCAACAGGACAAACCGTTACAGACTTCCAGCTCTTTGGCCAAGTCGGGGCTGCTGGAGGTCAACAGCTTAGAAGCTATAGTCTTTCTATTGCAGATAGCACAGGCGCTATTGTATTTACGGGCAACGCCTCAACGACTACATTCCTCGCTAATGGTGTCCCGCTCGACATTCAGGGCATCAATCTAAGTGCTGGCGATTACACAGTCACGCTGACGGATACGGACACAGAACGCAATAACCGTGAATTTAGTGAAGTGCGTTTCTTAGTAGCAGGAAATGCTGATGTTGATAGTGATGGTATTGCCAACCACCTCGACATAGACTCCGACAATGACGGCATAACCGATAATATCGAAGCGCAGACGACAGCTGGATATATTGCGCCGTCAGGTGTTGGCGGGACAGCAGATTTTGTTGACCTCAACCAAGATGGTCTTGATGATAATTACGACAGCCGCACAGTGACAGCGGCAACCACGGCAGCGACAATAGGTGATGGCGACGGCTTAACGCCTGTCAATACTGACGGCACGGACGCGGCTGATTATCTCGACTCTGATTCAGATAATGACGGTATTAATGACGCCGATGAAGCTGGTCATGGCGAAGCGCTTATTCCAAATGGCACGCTCTCTGACGCTACAACAGATACAGATGGTGATGGTCTGTTTGATGTCTTTGAAACAGCCTTGGATGGCGATGCAAATGACGGATTTGTCGTCAATGAGGGCATAAGCCCGCTTGATGGTACTTTATCTGATGTCGGCGGAGATGCCTCTGTTGGCACAGCCACGCCTTTGGTCAATGACTTGGATTATCGTGATCTGAATGATGCGCCTATTGCGCAGGACGATGAAGATGTTGTTGCTGCGAATAATACGCGGGCGGGTAATGTTTTCTTCAATAACAACAATGGTATTGATAGCGATCCTGACGGAGATACGATCTCTGTAATTGTTGGGGGCGATATAACGGCTGTCGGTAGCCAAATTACACTGGCCAGTGGCGCATTATTAACGCTCAATGCGGACGGAACCTATATTTATGATACGAATGGCGTCTTTGATAGCTTACTTCCAGGCCAAACTGGGACAGACAGCTTTACCTATGTCATAACTGATCCAAGCGGGGAAACAGATACCGCTACTGTCACACTTACTATTCTAGGCGTGAATGATGCGCCAATAGCCGTAGACGATACATTGACGGGTGATGAAGATACGCTGACATCTATCAACTTCTTCGCCACAAATCCGGCGGTCGCTGATAGTGATCCTGATGGTGATAGCTTCACTATCACTCGCGTCGCGACGGGCAGTAATGTTTCCGTACTCGCCGGGTTAGCTGACGGAACAGGTGTTACAACCTCTGTAGCAGGCTCTAATGGCGGCCTCTTTACAGTCGCCGCAGATGGTACAGCGACCTTTGATCCTAATGGTGATTTTGATGACTTGGCTCTGGGCGAAAGCCGTGTGACTGAAATTGTCTATCAAATTGATGATGGCAATGGCGGAACAGATACAGCCGTTGTGACTTATACGGTCATTGGCGTGAATGATAACATCATTCCAAATATTCCGGGTGACCCAAATACGCCTGCGGACCGCACAGACTTTATCCCGCCGCAAACGGGCGTGGACGGCGAAGTTGGAACACCTCTGGATCTGAGCACATTCTTTAGTGACCCAGATACGAGTGATGTCGTTAGCTTCACAGTTGATCCTGCGGATCTCCCGCCTGGACTAACATTTGATGGCACAACGATTTCAGGTACACCTGATGCCAATGCCAGCCAAGGCGGTCTCGGAGGTGTCTATAGCATTGATGTGACCGTGACAGATAGTAATGGCGATACATTCGTCACGACTGTGACCTACACAATTACAAACCCAGCCCCTAATGCGGTTGACGATATCAATACAGTCTCAGAAGATGGCTCTGTTTCTGGTAATGTCATTACAGGCAGCGATAGCGACCCAGATGGTGATGACCTCACGGTCTCTGAAGTTGGCGGCGATGCCGCCAATGTTGGACAGCCTATAGCAGGCACGAATGGTGGCCTCTTCACAATCAATGCTGACGGCACTTACACTTTCGACGCCAATGGTGAGTTTGACAGTCTTGATGTCGGCGAAACGGCGACTACCACGATTGCTTACCAAGTGAGTGACGGTGAGGGCGGATTTGATACGGCGACAGTGACGATTACTGTGATGGGCGAAAATGATGCGCCTGTAATTATCGATCCGAATGATCCAAATAACCCGAACCCTGCTATACCGGCTCAAACGGGTGATGATAGCGCGCCTCTGACAGCTTTTGATGTCTCGGAATATTTCACCGACCCTGATGGAGAGGTGAATCTCTTTAGGCTTGAAAACGCACCGAGTTGGCTGGACGTTGATACATTAACAGGTGTCATTACAGGCACGCCGCCTGCGGATGCCTCACAAGGCGGTCCGAATGATGATGGTGTTTATCCTATTACAATCGTTGTCTCAGACTTCGATGGTGCGGAAACACGGGTTACAATTAATTATACAATTGCAAACCCAGCGCCGACTGCAACAGATGATAACCTCATCGCAGGTGAAGATGGCCCGATTATTACAGGCAATTTGATGTCTGACGATAATGGCAATGGCGTCGATAGTGATCCAGATGGCGATGTCTTGATGGTGGCCGAAGTTAATGGTGATGCTGCAAATCTCGGTGCGCCAATAGCGGGCTCAACCGGTGGTCTCTTTACTGTAAATGCAGACGGCTCTTACAGCTTTGATGCCAATGGTGATTTTGGAGATTTGGATGTTGGCGAAACACGCACAACAACGATCACATATCTTGTCTCTGATGGTGAAGGCGGAACGGACCTTGCGACGGTTACAGTGACCGTTCAGGGTGCGAATGATGCCCCAACGCTTGTGCCGGGCGGGGATATTCCAGCGCAAGAAGCAGAGGATAGCGATACGCTTACGCCGCTTGATGTCTCGGGTGCTTTTACGGATATTGATGGTGAAGATTTAACGTTCACTTCTCCTGATATCCCATCATGGATGAGCATTGACCCTGTGACGGGCGTTATCACGGGCACTCCGCCCGCTGATGCCTCGCAAGGCGGTCCGAATGGTGATGGTGTTTACACAGTAACTATCGTGGCAACGGATCTGGACGGCGAAAGTGTCGAGACGACTGTGACTTATACAATCACAAATCCGCCGCCTGTCGCGATGGATGATGTAGAAATCACAGATGAGAATACTATTCTCTCTGACTCAGTCTTAACGGATAATGGTAATGGCGCAGATATTGATCCGGATGGTGATGTTCTGGTGATTACGCAAGTCAATGGTGTGGACATTGTTCCGGGTGCCGTGATTACGCTGCCAAGCGGAGCTCTACTCACCATGAATGCTGATGGCTCTTACGACTATGACCCGAATGGTCAGTATGAAGGTCTGGATATTGGCGAGACGGCTACAGACAGCTTTACTTACCAAATCAGTGACGGTGAAGGCGGCTTTAGTACAGCCACCGTGAACCTAACAATTGAAGGCGTAAATGATGCGCCGATTATTGTTAATCCTAATGACCCAGCTAATCCACCGGCTGACCCGAATATGGTTATCCCAGCGCAAACGGGCGATGATAGTTCGGAGCTTACCGATCTTGATGTCTCTCCATTCTTCGGTGATGTTGACGGCGAAGACCTGACATTCAGCTCGCCTGATATACCGGCTTGGATGATGATTGATCCTGTAACGGGTATTATCACAGGTACGCCGCCCGCAGATGCGTCTCAAGGGGGGGCTAATGGTGACGGTGTTTATGTCGTAACGATTGTCGCGACCGACCCAGATGGGACAACTGTGGAAACACAAGTGACATATACGATCACAAATCCTGCGCCTGTGGCGGAAAATGATAATTTCACAACTGCCGAAGACACGCCATTATCCGTCAATATTTTGGATAATGACAGTGACCCTGATGGTGATGTCCTTGTTGTTGATATGGTAGCCCTGCCGGATGGGACAATTATCCCAGTCGGCGTTGCAACGGAAATTCCGGAAGGCACGCTGACAGTCAATGCAGATGGTTCAGTTACATTTGAGCCGCGCCTGAATTACTTCGGTCCTGTAACCTTTGGCTATACGGTAAGCGATGGTCAGGGCGGAACAGATGTTGCGACAGTTACGATTGATGTGACGCCTGTGAATGATGCGCCAATTCCGGTGGATCCAACACAGCCGCCGCTAGATCCAAATGATCCTAACACGCCAGTGGATCCACAAGACCCACGTGAACCACCACTTGACCCGGAAAATTACATTCCTGTCCAAGGTGGTGAGGATGGAGACACAGTCACAGAGCTTGACCTTACGCCTTTCTTTGGCGACCCGGATCCAATGGAACCGCTTGTGATTTCTCTCGATCCGAGTGAATTACCGCCGGGCCTCACATTCGACCCTGTTACGGGTGTCATTTCAGGCACGCCTGACCCTGATGCTTCGCAAGGCGGAGATCCGAATAATCCTGGCAATTACGTCATAGCGGTGACTGTAACTGACACATCTGGCGAAAGTTTTACCACCAATGTGACATATGTCATTACAAACCCGGCTCCTGTCGCGACAGATGATGGTGTATCGGAAGTCATAGAAGATACGCCAACAACGCTTGATCTATTAGGTAATGATACCGATCCTGATGGCGATGACCTCGTCATTACCGAGATCAACGGCGTGCCGGTAACAGTGGGCGTTCC
>CAYWSI010000148.1:0-4961 GCA_964460585.1 uncultured Algimonas sp. | reverse complement strand
TGCGCGTCGGTCAGGGCTGTTATTTCAGCGGTCGAAATTCCAGATTGATTATCTAGCGCCTCTAGAAAGGCAAAAATCGTCGTGAAAGCTTCCGTGTTCTCATAAGCTGGGTCTGTAAAAGCTCCATAGATAGGCCCTAACCCAAAACTGGCTGTATCGGCTCCATCATCAGCGTCATCAAACAGGTCATAAAGAATTGATTGTACAGAAGCTTCTGAAAACCAACCAGTCGATGCAAAGGTATTACTTTCAACGTTAAAATTAAATCCATTGGCCTGTTGATTGCCAGAACTATCCCGATAAAATGGATCATCTAGAATCATGCCGGACAACGCATTCCCCCAACCTTCGCCAAAGGCAACCCGGGGGTCTAAACGGTCACTTAGGGTATGCGGCCCGCCAATTGAGTCTGCGCGGCTGATCTGGTTTTCAAAATAATGTCCAAATTCATGGACAACGACATGGACATCAAATTCGTCCGTATCTGCATTTTCATCGCCAAGAATACGAATAACCGGGATACCATTTGCCACAGTGAAAGACGAGGTTCCAATTTGACCATCGGAGACATCGCCGTTCTCTGACCTGTTACGTGTACTCCATAGAATATCAAATGCTGGGAATCCGACGTCACTATCGACTTCAATGAAATCCTCTAATGTACCTAATATGGTGTCTAGCAATGCGAAAGGCGCAGCAGCGCGCGCGCCAGTATAGCTAGACCCACCCCAACCCGAATCTGCATTGAGATCCCGGGTTTGACCACCGTTTGGAACCTCAGCTAACGCGCCTTGAATAGCGTATATCGAGTTCCCAGAGGTGTTATCAAGAACCTGCATATCAATTAAATTTGGCGCAGATTGTTGTACTTCAGAGCGCACACGAACCCGAACCTCCGTCCCTGAAACAACGTCAAAGCTGTATGCACCGCTATCATCTGAAACGGTGCTTTCGATGACGGCACCTGATGCATCAAGCAAATCTACAGGGGCTTGACGGATTGGCATTTGAACGATGCCATTAAAGTTAAGGCCATTCGTGCTCGGGTTTAAGGGCACACGATCATAAGTGAGAGATCCAGACACCGTTACGCTCGATGAAACAGGGGCTGGCGTCATGGAGACTGTCAAAGTCGCTGTGCCCTCATTTCCAGCCGCGTCAATTGCGGTTGCGGTACACACACTTTCTGTCGTCTCTGTCACCGTTGCAGCGGTGAAAACATTTGTCGCAACATCAAAGCTGCCGCCATTTGTACAGGAAACCGTCGCGGTCGCATTTTCCGTCACTGTCAAAGTAGCGGTGCCCGTCGCGCCTGATTGTACAATCAATGTAGCCGGGGTAAACGTCAGGACTGGAGCTGTCGTATCAGGCGTGATGGTGACCGTTAATGTCGCTGTGCCTACATTTCCAGCCGCATCACTGGCAGTGGCAGTACAGACGGACTCTGTATTTTCCGTCAAATCTGCGTCGGCTGTGAACACATTGGTGGCGACATCAAAATTACCGCCAGTCGTACAATCCACGTCTGGGCCAACCGTAACACCGACATTATCGGTCGCCGTTAGCGTTGAGGTAGCTGTCATGGCAGATTCAACGCTCAGCGTCGCAGGACTAAATGAAACAGCTGGGGCTGTTGTATCTGCTGCGGGTGGAGGGGGTGGCGGTGGAGGGCTCGTAGTTCCACCACTGCTGCCTCCGCCGCCGCAAGCTGATAAAAGCAGCGCTGATGCGAGTGAAAGTGCGGGAAGATAAGATGTTTTTAAATAGGTCACATTTCAACGCTACAACAATAATGGTTAATCATTAAATGATATTTTTGTCATCCAACAAGACAGTCAGCTTGTGTTCATACAGCGCCCTCTCGCGCCTATAAACAGCGCATAAAACAACTTAAAATTACATTGAAATTACTTGCAGGCCGAAACCATGCGAGAATTAAACACATCAACGCCTCTCAAATGAGGGTCACCGCGCTTCAAAACCCCCAAACTCTCAAAATAAGGTCACGCGAATCGGAAAATCAGACTTGACGACAGGCCTGATTCCACCCTATCGGGCGCGCGGGCCCCGTCTCCCCACTGAGACGAAACTCTAACGGTGTACAAAAACGCACCATAGGAGACATTGTGACTACTCTGACTAAGCCGGCCGTGCGCCCGGCCGATCCCCGTTTTTCTGCTGGACCAACACGTAAGCGCCCTGGCTGGTCGCTAGACGCGCTCTCGGATGCTGCTCTTGGCCGCTCTCACCGTTCAGCTCTTGGTAAAGCCAAACTTAAAGAGGTCATCGACCTCACTCGTGAAATTTTACAAGTGCCCGACGATTTCCGCATCGGCATTGTCCCTGCCTCCGATACAGGCGCGGTCGAAATGGCCATGTGGTCCATGCTCGGACCGAAACCCGTGATGGTTGCGGCTTGGGAAAACTTCGGCCAGGCTTGGGTCACAGATGCGGATAAGCAGCTTCCGCTGGACGAGCTTACCCTACTGACCGCCGACTACGGCAAGCTACCTGATTTCTCAGCCTATAACGGATCGCAAGATCTCGTCTTCACGGCGAACGGCACGACGTCGGGCGTTAAAGTCGCCGATTATGGCTTCATCCCTGATGACCGCGAAGGCGTGACCATTTGCGACGCGACCTCTGCCGTCTATGCGCAAGACTTGCCTTGGAACAAACTCGATGTCGTGACTTATTCTTGGCAGAAAGTCATGGGCGGCGAAG
Source organism: uncultured Algimonas sp. (assembly GCA_964460585.1). Taxonomy (GTDB): domain Bacteria; phylum Pseudomonadota; class Alphaproteobacteria; order Caulobacterales; family Maricaulaceae; genus Litorimonas. The sequence goes on along the minus strand of CAYWSI010000148.1, from coordinate 2,237 downwards.
CGGCGCATGGGATGATTATTCTCTCCCCTCACGCTGTAGCCCGTCTCGAAAGCTATAGCCCGCCTTGGCCTCTGCCTAAAATTTTCCGCATGACCAAAGGCGGAAAAATCAATGAAGGCATTTTCCAAGGTTCAACCATTAACACGCCCTCCCTGCTCTGTGCCGAAGATCATTTAGACGCGCTGAAATGGGTCAAAGCAAATGGCGGCTTAAAAGGCATGCATGACCGCGCCGATGCTAATGCACTAACCATTTGGAATTGGCTAGAGACGCGCGGCTGGATAGCGAACCTCGCTGAAAATGAAGCCGAGCGGTCCAATACGGGCGTTTGCCTGAAAATCGTTGACCCGCGGGTCGCGGCGCTACCGAAAGACGAACAAGCCGCCTTTGCAAAATCAATCGTCACATTGCTTGGCGAAGAAAATGTCGCCGTCGATTTCGGCGCTTACCGCACCGCGCCTCCCGGCTTCCGCCTTTGGGTCTCAGGCCTATGTGAACTGGGCGATGTTGAAGCGCTCCTCCCTTGGCTCGACTGGGCCTTTGAAACGAAAATTCAGGAGCTGACGAATGCCTAAGGTTCTTATTGCCGATAAAATGTCACCTGCCGCCACGCAGGTTTTCAAACAACGCGGCGTCGATGTTGACGTCATTACAGGGCTTTCAAAAGAAGAGCTCATCAAAATCATTCCTGAGTATGACGGTCTTGCCGTTCGCTCCTCTACACGGCCTGATGCTGAGATCATCACGCAGGCGACAAACCTCAAAGTCATTGGCCGCGCTGGTATCGGTGTCGATAATATCGACATCAAAGCCGCAACTGACCGCGGCGTTGTCGTGATGAATACACCTTTCGGAAACGCCATCACAACGGCGGAACATGCAATTGCCATGCTCTTCTCTGCCGCGCGTCAAATCCCTGCCGCCTCTACGCGCACACAAAATGGCGAATGGCCAAAGTCAGACTTCAAAGGCGTGGAGCTCTTCAACAAAACGCTCGGCCTGATTGGTTGCGGGAATATCGGCTCATTGGTGGCTGAACGTGCACAGGGTTTGAAAATGAAGGTCATCGCATTTGACCCATATTTGACAGAAGAGCGCGCCATCAAGCTCGGCGTCGAGAAAGTTGAGTTAGATGACCTCTTCCAACGCGCTGATGCGATTACGCTTCACACGCCTTTGGTCGAAGGGACAAAAGGCATTGTCTCTCGCGCCCGTCTTGGCATGACCAAGAAAGGCGTTATCATCGTAAACTGCGCTCGTGGTGGTTTGGTTGACGAAGACGCTTTGAAAGATGCCTTAGACGCCGGACATGTCCGTGCTGCGGCTCTTGATGTGTTTGAAGTTGAACCTGCAAAGGCCCATCCTTTATTTGGCACGCCAAACTTCATTGCAACGCCGCATTTGGGAGCGTCTACTTTGGAAGCCCAGGAAAATGTTGCAGTTCAAGTCGCCGAACAAATGGCGGATTATCTTCTAACCGGCGCGGTTTCCAATGCGCTGAACACGCCGTCTATTTCAGCCGAAGAAGCGCCGCGATTAAAGCCATTCGTCGACCTAGCCGATAAGCTTGGCATCCTGACGGGACAGCTTTTACATGCGCCAATCAAATCTGTGGAGTTTACCTATAAAGGGGCTATTACTGAGCTGAACACAAATCCCATGACGGCGGCAGCCCTCGCAGGATTGCTAAAGGCCGCTATGCCCGATGTGAATATGGTCTCTGCACCGAGTCTCGCAAAAGAACGCGGCATTGAGATTAAAGAAAGCTATATCGATGAAGCCGAGCGCGCCGAAAGCTTAATTCGCCTCATGGTCGAAACAACAGAACGTAAATATGTTGTTGTTGGCACCATCTACCGCGGCGAACCGCGTATTGTGCGCTTGTTCGGGGTGCCAATGGACGCCGCCTTTTCGCCAAATATGATCTATGTCCGCAATGAAGATAAACCCGGGTTCATTGGTGAACTCGGCGGCGTTTTAGGCCGGAACAAAGTCAATATCGCGACCTTCTCATTGGGCCGCATGGATAAGGGCGGCGAAGCGGTTTGTCTCGTGAGCGTTGACGGACAAGTCTCCGACAAAGTTGCGGATGAAATCAAAGCCATCGACCAAGTCAAAATCGTCGATCTCGTTGCTATTTAAAATAATTGCGAGGGGTTTAAAATTCAAAACCCCTCGCAAATTTAAAGCGCTCTATTCTTTCTAAACGCTTTTTCACCTAACTTTCATACTTCAGT